>SLHS01000060.1 GCA_007136035.1 Patescibacteria group bacterium
AAAACCAATTTCTAGAATTTTACCCTCTATGTGAGCAATCATTAACAAATATTTTTCAAATTAGACACATTGTTCAACACTATACTGTCATTACAGCAAATTGCAAGAGCTATTGCATCAGCAGCATCATCAGGCTCTGGCAGTGAAGAAAGGCTACACATTTGCTGAACATTTTCCTGAACTTGCTTTTTGTCAGCTTGACCATATCCACAAATAGAGCTTTTTACTTGCAAAGGAGTATAATCATAAGTTTCAACACCGCAAGTATTTAGAGCCAACAGAGCTACTCCCCTAGCCTCTCCAACTTTCATTGCTGTTTTTGCATTATTACAAAAAATTAAAAGCTCTACACCAGCTACTTTTGGTTTGAATTCTTCAAAAATCTCACAAAGATCTGAATATATTTCCCCCAAGCGAGTTCCTCTATCCAAACCTTTCTTAGTTTCAACAATGCCATAATTAACAACCTCAAGTATTTCCCTACCTTTAAAATCAACAACAGCCCACCCTGTTGTAGCCAAACCTGGATCTATACCCACTATTCTCATTAAATAGAAACGTTATAATTTAATATCAACCCATATACCCTGTATATCAGAGTATTCTTCCAACTTCTCAATGAAAGAAAGGACTTTTTCTTTCTCTAAATCATCTATTTCTTTGTGGACTTTAGGTTCACGAATTAGTTTGTAGGATTCAATAACGTAACCAAGAGGTTCGATATTTTTTTTAACGGAATACAAATCTTTTGGGAGAGTGTAAAGAAAAAGAATTTCTTCTCCACTTTCCTGGATATCAATAACTCCCTCAATATCCATAATGGAAATCATTACTTCCTCACGATCAATTGGTACAAATTTCTCACCTTCTCCATATTTTTCACCTGCTTCCATTTTTCCACATCTAACTTCAATGCGACCTTTTTGTTCAAAATTCCAACTCAAAGAACCACCTTCTGCAAGATTACCACCAAAATCAGAAAACAATCTTCGCAAATCAGAAACAACCCTATTCTTGTTATCCGTAGTTACATCAAGAACAAAAGAAACTCCAGCTGGACCAATACCTTCATACACACACTCTTCAAACACAACCCCGTCTTTGCCAACACCCAATCCCCGATTTATAGCTCTTTCAATATTAGAAGAAGGTAAACCTTCGGACTTAGCCCTATCAACAAGGAGACGAAGTGAAGGATTGTTGCTAACATCACCACTACCCTCCTTGACAGCAATCGTTATCTGTTCAGAGAGCTTTGAAAAAATTTTACCTTTTTTTGCATCTGCCGCTCCCTTAGCATGCCTTATCTTTGACCACTTAGAATGTCCTGACATCAAAAAGTACTTCAAAATTTAAAGATACCCCCGATTTTACCATTAAGAGGGAATCTTTGGAAATTTTAATGACATACTGACTACTTAATTTAAGCAATAGATCTATTACCATTATCGCTATACTTTTGCTCTGTCCACCTCCTTATTTTATCCTCTATTTCTTCCTTTTTCATACCGTAACCCTTTCTCGATACATCAATGATTTTCTCTCTATGTCCCATCTTCTCATACTTCAAATCTAAAGACCTAGCACTGAAGGGCTTGGATGTCATACCATCAATACAAATCTTAGTATACATAGCATGAGACTCAAGAGATACAAGATCCTCTGCTGAAAAAATAGGAGCGAATTCATTTGCAAGAATATGGGCATCACTTTGACTAACAACGAAAGATGAAATGGAACCAACATTACCGAAAATAGCATTTCGAACATTAATTGGTAGCTGCTCTATATATTGGTTTGTCATAGTTAAATTAAGTTTAAACTTTCTTGCCTCAGAGAGAACTTTTGCAAAAGATTCTGTAGCAAAATTTTGGAACTCATCAACATAAAGAAAAAAATCTTTTCTGTCTTCAAAAGGTATATCCACTCTCTCCATTGCAGTACTCTGAAGCCTAGTAATTAACATACCTCCAAGCAAAGCACAATTTTCCTCCCCTATCTTACCTTGAGCCAAATTTATGAGAAGAATTTTTTTGTTATCCATAATTTCTCTCAAATTTATCGTAGACTTGACCTGACCTATGATATTACGTATAACTGCAGTAGCAATAAATCTTCCTACTTTGTTTTGAATTGGTGCTACAGCCTCCGTAACAAGCCTAGAATTTGAAGACATAGAAGCAAACTCTTCCTCCCAGAATTTTTTTAGTATTGGATCATCAACTTGCTTTAGTATAAATTTTCTGAAATTTTTATCTGTTAAAAGCCTAGTCACAGCTAAAAGAGTTACACCCTGGGCTTCAAGACAAGTAGCAACTGCGTTTTGCATAATATATTGAAGACGAGGACCCCATGAATCACCAAATTGCTTTTTAAAAACCTCCACGACACCATCTGCTATTAAGTCTCTTTGTGCTGGATCATTGAGCTGGAGGAGATTAAAACCTACAGGATTATTTATATCCGCAGGGTTGAAATACACGACATCATTAATTCTATGCTCAGGGATATAATTAAGTATATCCTCAACATCCTGACCGTGAGGATCAACATAACAAACACCATCACCGGCAAGTATATCGGAAATTATCATGTTCTTAAAAACTGTTGATTTCCCAACACCTGTTTTACCTAAAATATAGAAGTGTCGAGATCTATCACCTCTTTTGAGACCAAATTGTAACCTCTCTCCCCTATAATCTGTTTCTGCAAAAACATTAACGTCATCACTACCCAAAACTGGTAGATTCATAGGAGGCTCAGCTTTTCTAGCTCTACTCCAATTAATATTTGGCGTTTCAACTGAAATATTAGGTAGATGAAAAACAGAAGCTAATTCTTCGATATTTAAAATATCATCAACAGCTGTAGAAAGACTTCTTTTTCGGAAATCTTCATAAATTTTTTTAGCATCAACCAAACCCGAAATATTTGTAAAATTATTAAGATGTGCAGTAGTGAATTGTTTGAAACTAGCAACAACATCACGAAGAATTTGTTCAGAACGTATTTGGTTCTCCGCTTTTGCAACCACCCTTATGGCAAATTCAAAACCAACTTTAAGCATTTTCTCTTCAATCTTTGAGAGCTCCTCTTCTTGCCCTGGAGCTAACTTAACTACTTCCTTAGTAATCTTACCTTCCTCAGATGGTTTAAATGCATCCACAAAAATGTTCCCCAACTTGTTTAAAGTAGATTCCCCTACAGGATTTTTACCATCCCTAATCGCACTAATGTACCTCTTAGAATCATCTTGCCAAAAATTGGAAACCGGACGAATAACCAATTGCACCCAAACCTCTTCATTTTTTTGCAAATCACTAATTGCAGAGGTTATAGCAGCGAGAGGGTCAACATCAAAATCTCGAAATGTTTTAATTGGAAAAATACAACCCTTTTCCAATTCTATTTTTCCAACACTTACAAAAGTTTGTGAATTTTTCGCAGTAAGATAGTTTTGAACATATTCAAGATTAGCATTAGGATATTGAGCATATATTTGACCTTCAACAAATTTGGCCAAATCCTTTGGGCAAACCACATAAAAACGAATCCCTTCTTCTCCAGAAGAAATAATTTCAAAACTTAAAAGATCTGAAGCTCTCCTTCTTTCTCGCAAAATTCCATGCAAAGAAGAAAACATTTGCTCTGCAGCAAGAGGTGTTTTATCGTTTTCCCTAGGCACAAGAATTTTTAGAAAAACAGGATTAGGAATTTCTTCAAAAACTTCCTCATCCTTTCTATTGTCCTTCGTTTTTAGAACGAAATAAAAGACAACAAAGGTTAAGGTTATTATTAATATAAAAAAAATCATCAAAGCCATAATTCCATTCTACTTTAATTATTTAAAAATTACACTATTCATCTATACCTAAAACTACAACTATATCTCCTGTCGTTAAGAAATCTGGTCTACCCTCAATGATTCTAGCCTCTCTTACAATGCTAGACACCACATCTAAACCTGTAGAGAACTTTTCCTTATCAGCAACATATATTTTTGTCTCATCATAAAGTATCGAAGCATTTTCAAATCTTATAACTCTGCAACCAGAATTATGAATTCGTCTAGCTATGTCTCTAGCATATCCAGGGATATCACTACCATTGTAAACCTCAACCTTTACATGCTCCCCTCTTAATGCTCTTGTTCGAGAAATGTCTAAATGTTCCCTTATGGATTCATCTAAAGCATTTTTATTTAAAATCTTAGCATTTTTACCACTTCCTAAAGTTTTTTCTACAACAAAGTTATCCTCCCCCAAATCAACATATTTATAATTATCTGAAGCAATTATTCCTCCTATATTTTGAAATCTCGAATACATTTCCAGAAAACTCATGTTCGAATGAAAATGATCTTCAAAAAGATGCACTTTGTAATACCGGGGCATTAAATTTATAAAGGAAAGTTTGGAAAAAATAGATAAAACCTCTTCTTTAGAACTACCCCAACTACTACTTTCAGAGACAAAATTTTTACTTATTTCTGCACCAAAGAGTATGTAGTTATCAAAATTGATAGCCATTTGCTCTTCTATCTGCCTTATTACATAGGCATATTTTTCTCTATACATATAACTTTCTCCAGCGTAGGTCAAGTTTTGTATAGATATGTATTGATTTGCAAAATAATCGGTTATATAAATTTGGGAGGGGAAATTATAGATTAGCACCTCTGAAGTATCAGGATTATGTATAACAGCTAACATAAAAAGATTGTTTTCTTCAGAAGTATTGGGATCTTCATAAATTATTAAAGTTCTAAATATGCCTCTAAAGTCTCCAAAGCCTATAATCTCGCTGTCTTCTACAACATCTGTAACTCTAATATCCCTAACTGTTGTATAAGCTACAAAAAACCAATATCCCAAGAGAAGAAAAGCAAGGATTAAAAGAAAAATTTTCAAAAGTTTAAAATTGTAAATCTTTTTAAATCGTGTTTTCGAACCACGATTAGACCTTCTTTTTTTCCTACTCTTTGAAGATTTGTTCAATTTATAGCGAACAGACTTAGACATTTATTTCATCTAATATATTAAATACCTTTTTCTTCCCATCCATATCTTTAAAACCCAAAACCACAGAATACAAACCTATCCCTGTAGAACTTTCCCTTCTATACCCATACAACCTATCTCCCTTCAAAACAATCCCTAAACTTTTGAGAGTAGCCCTAATCTGATGCATTCTTCCTGTTTTAATTAAAACACACATTTGTTTCTCACTCAACGGCAACAAATACGATTCTGCATTTCTAAGTTTTCCATTACAAACATTATGTTCGAACAACATCTTTTTACGATTAGAAGGGTCTCTTTTCATTACACCAATGGCTTTAAACCAACTTTCTAAGTCAAGTGTCAAATCTTTACTATACTTGTCTATGACATCGTAAACTTCATTAATTTTTCTAAAATCACTAAAAACTTTTTGACCTCCTAAAACCTCATAATGTGCATAATATATTTTAAGAACTTCATGTTTTTCAAATTGTTCTGAAAGATGCTTTTGAAACTTTCTGTTTTTTGCAAAAACAATCAAACCACTAACAGGCATATCTAACCTATGAACAATACCTGCTCTTTTGAGTTCGATATCATATTCACCTTTTACTTGCAGATAATTTTTTACATAATTAGCCAAAGTATCCTTTCCATGACCGACACCAGGATGCACAACAACTCCAGCAGGTTTATTTAGAACCATGTAATTAACATCCTCATAAATAATATCCAAACTTCCCTCTTGAGAGATAATATTACTTTCCATTTCAGCCTTTTCAACATCCTCCAAGTACTCCTTCTTAATAGCTTGGATATCAATTTTTACCTCTTGCCCTTCCTTCAATCTGTATGAAGGCTTAACTTTTTTACCATCAACTAATACAAAATCTTTAACATTTTTTGTCAAAAAAGAACGAGAAATATCACTTAAGAAAAGGCTAACGAATTTATCTACACGCAAATTACTCTCCTGTTTGTTTACCAAATACCGCATCATGCAAAACAATGAATAAGATAATTATTAATGCTGTAGATATAAAGATATCATTTAAATTAAAGATTGGAAAGTCAAAAAAGATTTTGATATCAATATAATCACAAACTCCACCATGAACCAATCTATCTAAGATATTTCCGAAAGAAGAAATACCAAGAACAACAAAAACCTCCCAGTATTTAAGATATGGCTTCCATAAAATACAGATTACAAAAATTAAGAATGAAAACAAAAAGAAGGAAAGTAAGTATGGATTTAAAAAATCCATCAAACCAAAAATAATACCTCTATTCCAAAAACAAAACTCTTTCGCAAAAAAAGATATGTATAAGTGTAAGAAAAAAGAAATAACTGAAAGAAACAAAAGAGGTGTTAACAAAATTCTAATCTTCTCCATTTTTCTTTTTAAAAGGCTTATTTACATTCATAATAACTGACCTTCTACCACCTCCAAGAATAACACTCTCCCTTGTGTTTTTTTTCCTTTTTTCAACAAAAATAAAGTAAAAAGCTAATATTACTCCAGTCAAATTCATAACAAAAACATTAATTCTATCAATTAAACTAATATCATATGAAAGAAACAATCGAGTTATTAAAGCAAAAGAGACTAGGATAAAAAGCATAACCACAAAATTTATCAACCCGGGTAATATATCTACTAAATAATTTTTCTTCAACATAAATCTAAGAAACATAATTATTGCTAAAAACCCAAGAATCACAGCACCTATAAAAAAACCACCTAAAACAACATCCGGAAGACCTACTAGAGCCCCATAAACAATTAACACAAAAACTAAAAGTACTTCAGCAGATAATATTACAGGCAAGAACATTTCTCTCCAATTCCACCTCTTAACAAAAATATTGTAAAGAAATGCAAACAAAATATATGCCGAAAAAATACTGGTGAAGAGAAAACCTCCATCTCTAAGGTCAAAAAATCTCCAAGGCAATAATCTAAAAAAATAAATGTCTTCTCCATATCTTTCATATGGAGCCAAAGCCCAAGGTAACGATTCAAACAACCCCCAATTAGCTATAATAAATGAAAGTCTTGCCCAAAACATTGCAAAAAGGATAGTAAAAAACCACATGTCAAAAGCAGAATTCCTATCTTTGTGCAAATATGATTCCTTCCAAAACAAAAATAAACTTAGAAAAAGCCCCAAAACAAAAAGTGGCCAAAAACCTATTTGATTAATAAAATTGATTATTATTTCTAAAAACTGTTCCATGCTAGAAGTTTACAATAACATAAAAATATCTATCTCCTTTTCTTCTTTTTCTTGCTTTTTCTCTTACTCCTTTGTTTTTTGTCTTTTTTATATATATCTTTATCTTCCTTCACTTCCTCTTCTAACTTCTTTGTTTTTAGTGAATTTCTAAAAAATTCCCGAGCTCTTTCAATACACTGATTTTGTTTTTCACCAACTTTAAAAACACATTGTCTCAAAAAGGAATGATAGCTTTTGGGTACGTATTCTTCATCAACTACTTCTTGAATATAACCTTCCCTCAAATTCTCAGGGACTGCTCTTTCAACACCACAATACGCACAAAATTCCCAATAACTATTTATATACTCTTGGCAGTTATCACATTTTACTTTTACAGATTTTCCACACCTGGGGCAAACAATAAAGCCAGGCTCTAAATCAAAATTACAATCGGGACATTGCATAATACCAGACGTTTCAAGTTGCAGATATTTCTTTTCGAGTTCATTTAAATATCTCTCCTCATAAGAATCTACCGGTCTTACAAGAAGATATATCAAAAGACCGAAAACATTAAAAAGCAAAGTTATTGTAACACTAAAAATTTTAAAAGCTATATTAGAAGATCTCTCAGAAGCATCAAACCAAACCCAAATAACAACCATAACCCAAAAGAAAAGGTACACATAAAAAAACATTCTCAAAACAAAAGAAAAATCTATGTTACCTATAAAGGTAACAGAGTCAAGTATGAAGTCTTCCATAAGCAATTCCCATTTAATTTTAAAATATGGTCAAGGAGGGAATCGAACCCTCACGCTATTGCTAGCACGGGATTTTGAGTCCCGCGTGTCTGCCAGTTCCACCACTTGACCCCAATTATTGGAATTATAGCACTTAAGAAGGCCTGAAGGAAAGACTTTTTTTACTTATCTCCCTTTTCTTTGTATAGGTTTCTAAAACTAGCTATCTCTTTTACGAAGGCCAAATCGACAATACCAGTAGGACCATTTCTGTGTTTTGCCACAATAAGCTCCCCTATACCTTTTTTTTCTGTATCAGGATTATAGGTTTCCTCACGATCGATAAACATTACAACATCAGCATCTTGCTCAATAGAACCCGATTCCCTTAAGTCAGACAGTTGAGGACGACGTGTTTGTCTCTGCTCTATAGCTCTAGATAGCTGAGAAAGGGCTAATACTGGAACTTTTAATTCCCTAGCTAAATTCTTCAAACCTTGAGAAATTTCTTGTACTTCCAATACTCTATTATCCCTGTTAGAACCATGCATCAACTGCAAATAATCAACAATAACAAGATCTATACCCTGCTCAAGAGCTAATCTTCGAGCTTTAGTTCTAATTTCAAGGATTGATTGCCCAGGCTTATCGTCAATATATATATCTGCATCCGCAAGCTGTCCCATAGCATCTGCAAGCTTTACAAATTTTTCATCGTTCATATTTCCAGTACGAATGTCCCAAAAAGGCACACCTGCCTGCATACCTAAAAGACGGTCAACTATTTGAGTGTTAGACATTTCTAAAGAAAACAATACTACTTTTTTCTTATCAGAAAGTCCCGCAGTTCTAAGAAAATCCAAGGCCAAAGAAGTTTTTCCAACAGAAGGTCTCGCAGCTAAAATAATAAGGTCTGATTTTTGAAAACCTCCAAGTAAATTATCCAAATCTTTAAAACCAGAAGAAATACCTAAAAATGCTTCCTCCCTGTCTGCTCTTTCCGCCCTTTCATAAGCATCTTTAAGCAAATCTTTTATATGAATAAAAGCTGTACTAATACCCTCCTGTGCAATACCAAAAAGCAAACCTTCAGCGTTATCTACAACATCTCCTATACCTTTTTCTTCATCAAAACTCAGCTCTGTAATTTTGGCAGAAGCAGAAATTAACGAACGTCTGATATGAGCATCCTTGACTATTTTACCGTACTCTTCAGCATGTGCAGAAGTTGGAACCATAGAAAGAAGTTCCGTAATGTAGGCTCTACCACCAACCTTTTTCAAGTTCTTTTTTTTACTCAAAAGGTTAGAAATCGTAACAATATCGACAGGCATAGCAGCTTCGAAAAGCTCTATAATAGCATCATAAATAATTGCATGCCTAGAATCATAAAAATATTCACCTCGCAAAAAGGACGCAACATTTATAATCGCATCTTTATCCAAAAGCATTGAACCTAAAACAGATTGTTCCGCCTCTGTATTTTGTGGTGGTAATTTTTCCATAAAAATTATTCTAAAATTACAACATCCATATTACGTACATCTTTTTCAACACTTCCAGATACACTTAATGTTTTCTCTCTCCTTACATTAGTATATCCTGCTTGTTTAACAAAATCATCAACTTTTGCTAAATCCTCCCCTTTAGACATACCTTCCGTTCTAAAACCCGATGGTATCAAAATCAAAGGTTCAATTTGTGTCACAATCTTTTCAATTACACTAAATTCTGGGAAATTTTTACCATCACCTACTGGCATTATCAAAACCTCAACATCACCCATATCTTTGAAAGTATCTACTTTAACATTCTTTGATATATGCCCTACATAAACAACTCTAAGAATATCTTCATCAAGTATATATGTAGAACTACCAATATCTCGCCTTACCATCAAACCACCTAGTTCAAACTCTCCAGGATTAGTAATATTTAAAACCTCTTCCTTCTTTGTTGGCTCAACTTTCTTCTCATTAACCACACCCCTAGCATCTGTATGCAAAATTACATCTGCTTTAGTTTTGGGAAATTTAAGACCAACATCTTCAAGGGACAGAGGATCTGTCAAAACATCAACATTATCAAAAGACAAAAAAAACGTTAGATAGCCAAGACTTTTAATCTTCATTCGCGGAAAAGCTACAAAAATTATTTACAAAGAATCATACCACATTATAGCTCATACTCACATAAGTTGCACAACGTTGCCCTCACAACAATTCTCTCGGAAGCGCTCCAAAGAGGAAAACAGGAATAGAGAACAAGAGTATTCTCCAATTTTTCAAAATTCTCAATTTCTAAATCGTACCTACTAACAATCAAAATATCCTCAACTATATAGACAAGATTTTTTTCATATTTGATATAAATAATATCCCCTATCTTCAAATCACTCAAAGCATAAAAAACACCAGCACCAAAAGGTAAAATTGTAAAACTATGCCCCGTTAAAAGAATATTCCCCCTTTTATCAAAATATTTCATCCAAATACCATAATCTAAACAAATTTCCCTTTCTAATTTGCATATTTCTTCATCTAAATAAATAGCAGGAATTTTGACTCTTCTCTTCTTTGTTAAAATTATTTCCTCATCCTCCCCTACCATTTCAGGATTAGAAAAGATTAAAAGCAAAAAAATTAAAAGAAGTAAGGCTTTTTTAAATCTCATAACTTGACTGTTAGCTTACTAAAACATATAATCCTATGTTATGAAAAAGAATATACATCCAAAATATTACAAAGAAGTTAAGGTTACATGTCTTTCATGTGGCAACAATTTTGAAACAGGTTCAACACTAGAAACTTTAACAACAGAGCTATGCTCTCAATGCCACCCCTTCTATACTGGTGTTGAAAAAATTGTCGATACAGATAACTTGGTTGCAAAATATGAAAAACGACAAAGTCAGGCTAAAAAATCTTTCAAAAACAAGAAAATGAAGATGATGGCAAGGAGAAAACAAGATCAAAAAGAGGAAAAGAAAAAAACAGGTACACTAACACTAAAAGATATGCTTTCCTCAATCAATGATTAGCTATGAAATTTCAAAAGCTAAAAGAAAAGTATAGTTTAGAGAAAATTTCTTCCCAAAAACAAAAACTTGAGCAGGAAGTTACAAAAAATATTTCCCAAGATGTTAGTGATATTGTAGCCAAACTAAATCAGCAAACTGAACTTTACAATCTAGTAAGCAAATTACACAACAAAATAGATAGATATGAACAAACGGAAGAAATAATTAAAACCGAAGAAAATGAGGAACTTTCAAATATGGCCAAACAAGAAAAAGAGGTTTTAAATAAAGAAATCAAAAAACTAGAGAGTGAAATTAAAAACAAAAGGTTTGAACAAAAACTTGAGGATCCAGATGATAATAAATCAATAATATTGGAAATAAGGGCAGGTGCTGGTGGACAAGAATCTTCCATCTTTGCTGGTGATCTTTTTCGCATGTACTCCCAATATGCAAATTCGAAAAACTGGGAGATTAATATTGTCGAAAGCAGTACTAGCGACGCTGGTGGATACAAAGAAATAATAGCTCAAATCTCCGGAAAAAATGTTTACAAAAAGATGAAATACGAAAGTGGTGTTCATAGAGTACAAAGAATACCTAAAACAGAATCATCTGGGCGTATACACACCTCTACAGCTTCAGTAGCCGTCTTACCTGAAGCAAAGGAAATTGATATAAAAATAAACCCTGAGGACCTTAGAGTTGATGTCATGAGATCATCTGGAGCCGGTGGACAATCTGTAAACAAAACTGACTCCGCAATTAGAATAACTCATTTACCAACTGGTATTGTAGTGAGTTGCCAAGAAACAAAATATCAACAACAAAACAAAGATAAAGCTATGGCCATTTTAAGATCAAGATTATATGAAAAGAAGAAAGAAGAAGAACACCAAAAAAGAGATTCTCTAAGACTTTCACAGATAGGTTCAGCCATGAGAGCAGAAAAAATCAGAACATATAATTATCCTCAAAATAGAATCACAGATCATAGGATTAAAAAATCTTGGTACAATCTTGAAGAAGTACTCAATGGTTCCTTAGAGGATATGCTAAATGAAATATCTAGAGATATTATGAATTTGCAAATCCAAGAATTGGAAAAAGCAGATGAATGAACTTTTAATTCTTGAAATCCAAAAAGAATTAGAAAAATTTAACCACCCTACTCCACTTGCTATATCAAAAGAAATTGTTGATTTTTCAAAAGGGAATAAAGGCAAAATAAAGGAAATTTTAAAAAGATTATCAAATGAAGAACCCTGGGAATATATCAGAGGATATACATATTTTAAGGGCAACAAAATATTTGTAAATGAGGATGTTTTAATACCCAGGGTTGAAACTGAGGAAATTGTTGATATAGCAAAAAATTACATTAAAAAGGGTTTCCAAATTTTTGACGTTGGTACTGGTTCCGGATGTATTGCAATAGCACTAAGTAAAATCTTTGAAAATGATATATTTGCTATAGACATAAATAAAAAAACGCTACAAGTCACAAAGAAAAATATAAGGCTGAACAATTCTAAAAATGTTCAAATTATTAATGCTAATCTTCTAAATTTTGACTTTAACACTAATATACCTACTGTAATTATCGCTAATTTGCCCTATTTACCAACAAAAAATATTAAAAAATTGCAAGATAGTGTTAAAAAGTATGAACCAATTTCAGCTCTAGACGGAGGAGAAAAAGGATACGAAATTTATGTAAATCTTCTCAAACAAATAAAGAACCAAAACATTAATCTAAAATTCTGTATTTTTGAAATAGAACCAAGTACTTCAAAATACTTCAAAGAAAATAATTTCGAAATCCGTAAAGATAATTTTAATCGAGAGCGTTTCGCTATTATTCGTCCAATTCATCTAAAATAGCTACTAACTCTAGCTCCTCACCATCCCTCCAAACTGTTAATCTCATTTCCTCACCAATTTCATAATCCTGAATAATATTTGCAAAAGCCTCTCTAATTGGTTCTTTCTCAACCTCAGTAATTACATCCAATCTTTGGAGACCTGCATCCTGTGCAGGAGTATTAGGAATTACACGCCTTACTAAAACACCAGGTACTATATCATCATAAATTCTAGCTTGATTTTCAGAAATCATTTGATATTCAATACCTAGATAAGGTTTGAGAAATTTACCATATCTTCTATATTCATCTAACCTTCTTGCAACAAAATTTACTGGTAAAGCAAATGATATATTATCTGCACCAGCTGTAGTAGCAAAATTCACACCAATAACTTCACCAGATGAATTAAGTAATGGCCCTCCAGAATTGCCGGGATTAACTGCAGCATCAGTTTGAATAACATCTTCGTAGATTTTTGCAACACCCCAAAAACCCTGCGATCTTGCTGTAACCGATCTATTAAGTCCACTTATAACACCTGTGGTGACACTACCAGCATATTCACCAAGGGGTGTCCCTATAGCTATAACTAACTGCCCTGGTTTTAAATTTTCAGAATCTCCTAATGAAAGACTTGCCAAATTCTCCGCCTCTACTTTTAGTAAAGCAATATCATTAACATTATCTTGTAAAATTTCAATAACCTCATATTCACCACCATCATTAGTTATAATTCTATAATCAGCATCTCTTTGAGAAACTACATGCTGATTTGTAATAATCACTCCACTGGGGTCAACAACAAAACCGGAACCTATATTACTAACTGAATCAACAATACCCTCTCCTGGAGTAAAATCTATCTGTGATACAGCAATACTTACCACCGCATCCATAGATTCTTCAACAACATCAATCACTACATTCTCTTCAGATTTAACTACCACTTCTACTGGTTGCTCTACAGTCGAAAAAGTCTCACCCTCTTCTAGAAAACTTGTTAAAAAAGGATATAAAAGATAAGCAAGAGTAACTAAAACAACTAGAAGGAGTAAACAAGCTATGAAAATTTTACAAACACCGCTACTTAACCAACAAGCTTTCTGTTTTTTCCCCTTCCCTTTCACAGATTTTCTTGTAGTTTTCTTTACTTCTTGGGTCATCGTTAACAAAACTTAAAAATTATTTCCTTAAGAATTCAATTGCCCTTTCAAGTTGAGGATCTTCCCCTTTTTCAAAATCTTCTTGAGTCAACTCTACTTCCATATCTGGGATTATAACATTTTCTGGATTAATCCAAGTCCCATCCGGAAGAAGCCATTTTACAATAGTAATGTGAAGTGTAGAACCATCATACAAATCAACCATCTGTTGAGCGGTACCTTTACCATGAGTTTGCGTACCTATAACTTTAGCCCTATTAGCCTTTTGCAAAGCACCTGCAAGAATTTCAGAGGAGGAAGCAGACCCTTCATTAACTAAAACAACAACATTAATATCCAAAAGCCTACCATCTCGAGAAACTTTATACTCTTGAGTTTCCCCACGTCTATCTTCTTGTTTAGCAACTAATGTATTTCTATCCAAAAAATCTTCAGCAGCATAAATACCAGCATCAAAAAAACCACCAGGATTACCTCTCAAATCTAAGATTAACTTATTCCCACCTGTTTGTAAAAAATCCTCTACTGCTTTGTCCCATACTCCTTTCCAAATAGGAAGAGAGGCTTCAGTAAAACGACCTACCTTGATTTTGTAAATATCTTCTACATCCGTTTGTTCAAAACTCATACTAGGAATTGTAATTTCATCTCGAACAATTGTTATTTCTTCAACTTCCATATTAGGCCCTTGGGCTAACTCCAAAACAACTTCCGTCCCCTTTTCGCCTCTAATTCTTTTAACCACATCAAATACCGTATCAGAACGTTTTACATCTTCATCATCAACTTTCAAAATCACAGCACCAGGTAAAACCCCTGCTGCTTTTGCGGGAGAACCCTCTAATGGAGATATAATTATAATAACACCATCTCTGTAACCCAATTCTGCACCAATACCTTCGAAATGTTTACCTTGAGTTTGCTTTCTAAAAATCTCGCTTTCTTCAGAATTCAAAAAAACAGTAGCAGGATCGTCTAAAGAAGAAACCATCCCTTTTATCGCTCCATAGAACATTTTTTCCCTATCAACAACTTCTTCATCAACATACTCTGCTTCTAAAATATTCCAAACATCCCAAAAAAGAGAAGAATCGAAATCTTCTCTAGAAAAATCTTCGAAATTACTAAGATATGGATATTCTGTTCTTTGTTCAAAGACTCTACCTCCTACAAAACTCAAACTTGCAACACAAACAACGACTATTAATACACCCAAAATTCTCATAAGGCTTGAATTCCCTTCAAGACTTGGCATATCAGGTTTGTAATTTATTGTTTTTTCAGGCACAAAAATTTAATATTCAATTTATATATGTCAAAAAATTCTCGTTCTCATAATCGAAAATTCTTCAGTATACAACTCTAAATTTTCTAACCGTATCATAAATTCTGACCCATCCTGTATTAGAACTTTCGCGAAATTACTACTTTCATCAAAAGAAATAATCTCACCCACAAGTCCAAAAGATTCCAAATCTCTAGACTTGACTATATCACCTTTTTGCAAAAAATCTGTATAATATCTTTGCTCAATCAACCGACTTATTTTATTTTTCAAACCCACAGGAAATTGCACAAAAGAGCCCTCTTTTGGTATTAAAAGATGATAGCCTTCTAATTCTTTCAAAAAATCCAACTGGACAGAATCAAAATATATATTACCAAAACCTGTTAAGACACCTATCGGTAAATTAAGATTTTTTAAATCATCGTAATTCATAGAACTAACCAATATAAATTCACAACCTCTTCTAAAAAGTTCCATTGCGAGCTCTGGATATAAAAATCTACCAGCAAAAACCACTTTACCTTCAAATGAATCTTGCATTTTTCTAGAAGAAGGAACAGATTCTGCATCGCTAAGAACTTGTAATTGTCCAAAAACATTTTCTTCAAGATTAGTGTTCATAAAAAAAAGAGGAATTTCACAAATATCGTTCTGTACAATAACTCCTCTCGAAAAATCTATATCTTTGACTATACCACTAAAGGTTGCTACACAAGATTTATTTACCAATTCAGAAAGAATATTTATATAACCCATACGTATTTTTGAAAGATCTACAATACCTTCATGCTCAGAAATAATTC
This sequence comes from Patescibacteria group bacterium, assembly GCA_007136035.1. Classification (GTDB taxonomy): domain Bacteria; phylum Patescibacteriota; class Dojkabacteria; order SC72; family T1SED10-24; genus PWIP01. The sequence continues at coordinate 16,111 of SLHS01000060.1, forward strand.
TTTTTGACATAAAGCCTCCAGAAACGATTTTTTCTGCAATAACATCATTCTTAGAAATATATTCCCCTTCAATACGAGTAACAAAGTCCAGTGCCTTTTCTGGCTTAACTCCTAATTCCCCTACTAAAGAATAAGCTCCTTCCAATTTTCTTCCCTCAACTTCAAATAATACATCCCCTTTATCAAATTTTTGCCCTGATTTAACACAAGATCTAATCTTGCCCCCAAAAGGGATTAAAATCTCCTTATTACTTAAATATTTTATACTTTTATGAATAATGTTCACCAGAAAGCCACATATTAAATTTAATATTATTTGCCCTAACATTTGGACCATAAGTTACCGGTTTTATTCTACAATCAAGTACTATTTGCTCCCAAGTTATACCATCTTCAAAACATTGAAATTCAACACCCTTCCTATATTTTTCTATATATGCATTTTTTATAAACTTGCCCTCAAGGTACATCTTCTCCGGCTCTCTGATAGTTATCTGGGTAATTTCAGATGACATTGCAAATACTTCGGTACTTTTTTCTTTCCTACTAAATAAAGTGCCATGAAAAACCGCTTTTCTACTATCATTCCTCAAATCCATATCTGGAGCAAGAACCATGGTAAATTTGGGTAAAAACATCTCTTTTGTAAAAAATATTTCATCAGAATTCTTACCCATTGAAAACGCTTTACCAAAAGTATATATTAATGAATCTGCATCCAAAACAATGTCAAATGTACCTCTAAGTTGCAAGCCATCAATAATCGCTACCAATAATTCTTTAAAATCAGGTATATCTACCAAATCCCCAGTTAACCAAAGAAGATTTTTGCCTGGTTTAACAGCAAAATCTCTTGATATCCTTGGATTATCACTACAAAGTGACAACAGTTGTATTGTAATGTATGCTCTAACAAAGTCCCTTAAAAGTTCAGAATCTGTTTTAAAAACTGGACTTTGTAAAAAATTACCCCAAATGTTAGACATTAAATTAGAAGGAACATGCTTTGAAAGGAAAGTTTTGTATTTTGGTGCATTTAGCAAATTAAGAAGCTCTCTAGAATCTCCCCAACGAACTTTGATGTGATTAAAATCATAATCAAGAAGGTGTACATTGCTAAGATTTTTTTTAGAACGGTCTTCCTTTTTTTCTACTCTCGCCATTTTGAAAAAACGAGAATGAAGATCCATAAGTAAAACGTCATCGTATCCCAAAGAATCTGCAAATTTTTCAAGTAATTGCTGATCAGAATCTTTACTAATACCAAGGATTTTAATATTGAGAGAAAATTTGCGCAAAGATTCAAAGATTCTTCCATAATTTACATTGTTCTTAGAAACAGAGACTTTACAACCAAAAACGCCAGAACCTTCAGATTTGAAAGGTAAAAAGTCCACCTTGATACCACCCGTAGAAACCTTAGGTCTCTGCAAAAGACTCCAACCCCATTTTTTCTCTAATGTTCTAAAATAGTTTAACCAATACTCAACAATTTCACTATCTGTAAAAACTTCTAAGTTATTTGGCAAAAAACTCTTGTCTTTTAGAAAATACCCCTTAGAACCTTCCGTATATGCAAGATTAGCACATAGAAAGCTATGTGAAATATATATTGACAGATAAGCATTTTTTGTTAATGAAGATAATTCCAAAATAATAGACAGTAATATTTATATTTACTGCCTATATTAGCAAAATTTAAGGGCAAACTACAAACTTAATTTATCCTTCCACAAAAACATAAGGCAGAAGTGCCAAATATCTTGCTCTCTTAATAGCCCTAGAAAGTTGTCTCTGATGTTTTCTACAAACCCCAGATTTCTCAGGATGTATAATCTTCCCTCTAACAGAAGTAAACTTTTTAAGTTGATACACATCTTTGTATGTAACAACCTTCACTCCCGTTTCACACAAAGGACATTTTAAATTCACTAGAGGTTTTTTCTTTCTATGCTTACCCTTTCTTTTAGCAGAAACATCGGAAGCAGTAGAAGAACCAGAATCCACTACTGCTTTCTCATCAAAAACATCATCTAAATTAGGGCTTTTACTTGTTTCCATATTCTACTGTCGTAAATAATTAAAATGGCAAATCATCATCCAAAACATCTTCATCCTTACCACCTTTATCATCTCCTTTACTATCTTCTGTTTTTTCTTCTTTCTTTTCTTGAGTTGATTCTTCTTTTTCACCAGCTTCTTGAGTATCATCAATACCTGCACCCGGTTTACCCTTTGAATCAAGCAGAATCATCTCATCTACCCTTACTTCTGTTTTGTACTTGGTAGTTCCAGACTCATCTTCCCAAGAACGAGTATTTAAAGAACCTTCAATATATACTTTCATACCTTTTGCTAAAAGTTGTTGGCAAATTTCAGCCATCTTACTCCAAGCAACGATATTGTGAAATTCCGTTGATTCCTGAATTTCACCCTCAGGATTTTTCCAAGATTTGTTCGTAGCTAAACCAAAGGATACTACTGTAGCACCTCCAGTTGTATAACGAATCTCAGGATCCCTTGTTAAGTTACCAATTAACATAACTTTGTTTAAAGATCTTACAGACATTTTTGCTGCCCCTTAAAAATTATATATACTCATATCTTCTCTAAAAATCGTTAAAAAAACTTCAATTAGAGATTAACTTCCATTTCTTTTTTCTTAATACCCCTCTTTTTAACTTCATCTTCATCTACATTGACTAACAAATACCTAATTATCTCTTGTTTTAAATCCATATACTTTTTAAATTCAAAAATCTCAGATGATGGTAAAGATAACGTATACAAAATATAATAGCCTTCTTGGTGAGAAGCAATCTTGTATGCCAAATATCTTTTGCCCCAAATATCCGTATCCTCCACTTTACCTCCAAGTTTTTGACACAAACCCATTATATCACCATGAATTTCTTTCCTAATATCATCAGGTAATAGAGGTTTAAAAATAACCATCATTTCATAAATATCATTACTAGACTTCACCATGTGTTGTATGTATCTAATGTAAAACTAGAGCGATTTTACCATATTAGAAAATTATCGCAAGGAAATTTACAAAAAAACCACTCTAAATGTATAATACCGATATGTTAAAAAAAATCATAATAATTTTTACAATATTACTTGTATCAATAGTCACCTACTTTTACTTCCAACAGGAAAGTTATTACATTAACGACAATGTTGAAACAGAAGAGAGAAAAGAAAACTATGAAAAAGCAAAAGAAGAAATTCTGGAATTTGAAAAAGAACCTGCACATAAACAAGCTGAGTTCTTTGAGGGTGTCGTAAACATTGACAATCAACCAATGTATTATGCTTACCCCCTTAAAATAGTAAAAAATAACCCCCCTAAGCTAATAGTATATAGCCATGGTCAATTACAAAGAATTGTTAAAGATTTAGATGATAATTATATGCTTAAAATGAGAGAATATGGAAATTTTTTTGCTTCAAGAGGATATGCTTTTTCAGCATCAAATCAGCATGACGATAATTGGGGACAAAGCGAATCTTTGAATGATATTAAAAAATCGATAATATGGTTTGAAGAGAATAATTATCCTCTAACAGAAAAAAAATCTATGGTTGGCTTTAGTATGGGAGGGAAAACCGCAGTAAATTATGCTATTGATAATCCAAATGAAATAGCTAAAATAGCGCTTTTGGCACCAACTCCGAAAACAGAACTTACGAAGTTTGATGTAGAAAAACTAAGAGACATACCCATAAAAATATGGCATGGTACAGAAGATGTGAATATACCCTTCTCTACTACAGAACAATATGTTCAAAGATTTAAAAATTATGATAAAAAAGTTAATGTTAAACCAGTAGAAAACGCAGGACATTTTGATATCGAAACTACACTTATGGAATATTTACTTGAATTTTTTGAAGAATAAACTAATTCCCCCACTGACATTTACCATCAAAACATCCACATGAGTATCCTAAATCTTTTGGAAGTGGCTGTTCAGGAAAGATACAAATAGACATAACTTCTTCCTCTTGAGTACTTTGACAAATCTCGTTATTACAACCAGAAACCATACACTCTTCGTTTACTTCACAGGCATAATAGGTAGAAGAACCATAAAATTCATAAAGCTCAGGTACTATATTGTCCTCATCTACCTCCTGAACAAAAATTCGTCCATCAGAGGCAAAACACTGTGCAGGATAAGTTTCCACAGTAGGATAGCCTGCATTTACACATTCTTCAAAAGTATTGATATCTTCAGAAGGTCCTTCGCCAAACATTACAAACAACAATACCAAGACTACCAAAACAACAAAAGAGATAATCACTAAAAATTTCTTTTTCTTGAACATTTTAATAAACCTCATTTATCTCAAAAATTACTCCCCCCCAGCGACATAGATACCGCAAACATAAGTAAGAGTTTCTTGATAATCACCTGTCTCTCGAGTACTACCTGC
>SLHS01000094.1 GCA_007136035.1 Patescibacteria group bacterium
GAACATGGAGAAACATTTGTTCTTGAAGATGGTTTTGAAACAGACATGGACATTGGAACATACGAAAGGTTTACAGGAGAAATGTTCGAAAGACTAAATTCAATGACAGGTGGTGCAGTATTTAAAAACGTAATTACAAAAGAAAGGGAACTAGGTTATGACGGAAAATGGGTAAGCGTTGATTATCACATACCTCGTGAAATAATTAGGTGGATTACAGAACTAACAGAAAAAAGAAAAAGTGATGTGATGATTGTTGAAATAGGGGGGACAGTAGGAGAAATTGGAAATTCTCTTTTTCTTGAAGCTAACAGAGTAATGCAAGCAAAAAATCCAAAAGATGTATTACACATCCATCTTTCATACCTACCACTACCTCCAAATATTGGAGAACTCAAAAGCAAGCCGGTACAAATGTCAGTAAGGATGTTAAATCAAGCTGGCATAAATCCAGATTTCATAATAGCTAGATCAGAGCAAAGGATAGATGAAATTCGAAGAGATAAATTGAGCCACTATTGTGTTGTTCAACCTGAAAATGTAATTTCAGCTCCAGATGTAAAAAATATTTATGAAGTACCTCTTAATTTTGAAAAAGAAAAACTAGGAGAGAAAATAATCAAGCATTTTGATTTAAAGAGTAAAAAAACAAATATGTTTTCTCAATGGGAAGGAAGATACAAAGCATCTGTATCTCCAAAGAAAAAAATTAAAGTTGGAATGATTGGTAAATATTACAAGAGTGGAGACTATGATCTAAAAGATTCGTATGTTTCTGTAATTGAAGCACTAAATCATGCAGCATGGGCAAACAATGCTAGTGTTGAAATAGAGTGGTTTGTTTCAGATGGTCTTGAAAAAGACAAAGAAGCTCAGAAGCGATTAAAAAAACTCGATGGAATTGTAGTACCACAAGGTTGGGGTTGTAGAGGAGTAGAAGGGAAAATTAAGGCTGTAGAAATTGCAAGAAAAAACAAAATACCGTATTTGGGATTATGTTTTGGAATGCAAATGGCAGTAATTGAATTTGCAAGAAATGTATTGAAATGGGAAGAAGCTAATTCCGAAGAAGTAAGTGAATCTTGTAAGAAAAAGGTAATACACTTAATGGACAATCAAAAAGAAATTCTTGCAAAATCTCTTTATGGTGGGACAATTAGATTGGGAGCATGGCCATGCAAATTAAAGAAGGGAAGTTTACTTCAAAGTTTGTACAAAGATTATGGTAATAGTCTCTTTAAAAATTACAAAGAGGTTAACGAAAGACACAGACATCGTTATGAATTTAATAACAAGTTTAGAGAAAAACTTGAGAAAAAAGGATTAATTATCTCTGGTGAAAGTCCAGATGGAAAACTTGTAGAAGCAATAGAGCTTTCAAAAAAAGAACATCCTTTTTTCATAGGTACACAATTTCATCCAGAACTAAAATCTCAATTCTTAACACCTCATCCAATATTTATGGGTTTTGTTGGGAATTGTCTCAAAAAATGAGTTGAAAATAGTTTGAAAAAGAAAGTTCAGATAAAAACTGTTATTTATTCTTGACTTATCTCAAAAATTTTGTAAAATCAGCAATCTTTGTTTTTTTGTAATACAGAAAATGGGAGAAAGAGAGGAAAATTTATTTGAAAGAAGAAATAATGTTGTAGAAGCATGTATACCTTTGAATGAAGAACTCTGTGTACAAACGGATCTTTTTGCAAAAAAGTATGATATAAAAGCGGAGGATGCACTTAGGCAATTTCTTAGACTTGGTTTTAAGTGTAATAGAGCTGTTGAAAAAGGTTCACCGAAGATATTATTAATTGGAAAAAATGGTAGTGAACATCCATTGCTTCCAGTACCAAAACGTGTGAAGGAAACCATGACTGATTCAGAGAAGCCAATTATTAGTTACACGCATCTCAATTTATACAGAAAAGAAAGGAGAGAATTAAGTCGTATTGCTAAAAAGAATAAGGCGAGAAGAGGGGAGATTTTTGATGGTTTCGTTGAACTTGGTTTAAAGGTTGTTGATATTATGGAAAAAACAGAGTCCAAAATAGTACTTCGTAATAGAGATGGGGAGGAAAAAACATTAATTTTTATGCCAACCAAAAAACACGAAGGTAGTTCATCTGTCTAAGTTTTTTTTATTTTCCGATCGGTATTATGTAGAGTGGTTCCTCGTTTTCTGGCAAAAGAAGGACTTTCTTAACATCTTCGTCATCAAAAGCTCCGACTACAACCATACCCAAATCTAAACTCTCAGATTGTAAGTATAGGTTTTGAGCAGCATGTCCTGCTTCCATATGAACGTACATTTCTCCTCTTTGTCCATAATTTTCTGTTGTTCTTTTGTAATCAGCAGCTAAAACAATATTTATAGGAGCACTTTCAATAAATCCTTGCCCTAGAGCTGCTGAACTTAATTCTGCATTTTTTGCTCCTTCAAAAATTTTTATCAAGCTATGTTCATTTGGAATAAATCTGTATATACCAGGTTCTAAACTATCTACTTTTCTTACTACAAGGTAAGTCTCTAGAGGATAAGTAGCACCAGCAGAAGGTGCTGTCCTTTTCCCATTAGGACTTGTGACACCTTGTGCGGCCCAAAGTAATTGCGAAATTTTTTCTAAACTAAGCTCCTCATCTTTAAAATCTCTAATGCTTCTTCTTTCTGCTAGGGCCTTTTCTACAGAAATCCCCCCATCAATATTTGGTTTTGGTAAATCTATCTTTTTATTTCCAAAATTTTCCACAACTTTTTCATTATTATTATTAGAGCTTAAGTAATGAAAGGAAAGCGAGGTTAATACGAGTATGGTAATGACAATCAATATAGGTAAGAATATTTTTGATTTCTTTTTATTTACCATACCTAGAATTCTATCAAATACTAGAATCTTTTTTCAATTTCCATTAACCTATTATACTTTTCAATTCTTTCTCCCCTGTTTGGAGCTCCAAATTTACATTTTTGTGCATATGAACCGACAACAAGATCTGAAATAGTTGAATCGTTTGTTTCTCCACTTCTGTGTGAAAGAATGCAAGAATATCCAAATTCTTCTGAAACTCTCATAGCTCTCATAGTCTCCGTTATAGTTCCAATTTGATTCGGTTTTATGAGTACAGAATTTACGGCATTTATTTCTTTTGCTTTTTGAATCCTTTTTACATTAGTTGTAAGTAAATCATCTCCAACGATTTCTTTACTTTGTCCAAGTCTTTTTGTGATTTTAGACCAACCTTCCCAATTTTCTTGGTCCATAGGGTCTTCGACGATATGTACTGGATATTTTGAAAATAGTTTGTCTAGATAATCTATCCACTCCTGTTCTGTAAAGGTCTTTTTTTCGCTTTTCAAAATATATTTTTTTGTACTAGTGTCAAAAAATTCAGCAGCAGCTATATCTACAGCAAGATATATTTCCTTGTCTACTTTGTAACCAGCCTTTTCAATACCTTCAATAATTATTTCAAATGCTTCCTCATTTGATTTTAGTTGATTTGGTGCAAAAGCTCCCTCAAAACCAGTATTTGCTGTATATCCTTTTTCTTTTAAAACATCGTGTATTGTATGATAGATTTCAGAACCAGCTCTCAGTGCATCTGCAAAAGTTGGAAATTTCACTTTTCTAGGAACAATCATATACTCTTGTATATCTGTAACCCAATTTCCATGACTTCCACCTTCTATCACAAGTATCAATGGTTCTGGAAGTTCGAGTAATTCTTTTTTAAAACCTTCTCTCCAGTAAAGTTTGCCGAAGTATTCATAAAGTGGTACACCCTTTGAAAGAGCACTTGCTTTAGCAAAAGCTATTGAAAGGGAGAGAATCGTATTCCCTCCAAAATTTGTTTTAAATTCTGTACCATCCAGATCTATGAGATATTGATCAAAGGATTCTTGAGAAAGAAATTCTTTGTTTACTAATTTAGGAGCGAGCAAATCGTTTACATTGCTAACAGCATCAAGTACTCCTTGTCCACGATATCTTTTTAAATCATTATCTCTTAATTCTAGAACTTCAGTTTTTCCAGTAGAAGCTCCAGAAGGTACTTTACCTGTAGCTGTAGAACCATCATCCAATTGAAGAGTTGTAGAAACTGTGGGTAATCCTCTGGAATCAAGTATTTCTCTGGACCAAATCTGTTTTATTCTCATGGAGTTTTTTAAAGAAATTATTGATTATTAATATCATTTCCTGGAGATTTTTACAAGAAAAACGTATAATGCACTATTGAGCCGAGGTGGTGGAATTGGCAGACACGCTACCTTGAGGGGGTAGTGAGATCTAATCTCGTGCAGGTTCAACTCCTGTCCTCGGCATTTTTCTTTGTAGACTTACCTGAAACCCCATAGTATAATCCTCTGGATGTGTGAAAAAAATATTCAAGAAAATTTAAAAGATGAATTCTTTGACATCTCCAATATAGATTATGAAAGGGTAAAAGAGAGTGAATATTTTCAACGGGACGAACTTCTTTTGGATTTGTTAGAAACTCCATATTTTAAAAGCCTAGGTGAAAAGACTCAGGTGACACAAAGGTTCATAGCTGAGAAAGATGTTTCGACAAGATTAACACATACCTATCAAGTAGTAGAGCTATCTTCAATGATTTCAGATATTAGAGGAGCTGATAGTACAAGAGCTACTAGGATAGCTGCATTTCATGATACCGGTCATACATCTTTTGGTCATATTGGGGAGAGAACTATAAAGGGGATAATTGAAAACGTTCTTGATAGACCAACAGTTATTGGCCATTTCATAGGTTATGATCAAAGAAGAAAGGTTCAGAAATATTGTGACTTTAGTCATGAAATGATATCCGGTGTTATCTTTAACAGAGTTTTGCAAAACAGCACAATTGAGATAGATGAGGTAGAGCATGAAATTATCAAAGAAGGAATACTGGAGCATGGAGGTCGATTTTTTAAATCACAGAGTGAAGAAGGAAAAATTGTCTCTTTAGCTGACAAGCTCGCCTATTTAACTCAAGACTTAGTAGATGCTCAAAGAATAGGGTTTAAATTAGAACATCCTAAAGAACTAGGTAACGATTCTCAGGAGATTTTAAATACGGTAATAGGGGATGTTAAATTAAATGCAAAAAATGAAAAGATTTTAAGTGACAAAGTACTAGAGGGGCTCAATAATTTGAAGGAATTCATGTACAAGAATTTCTATGCTTCCGAAGATTTAGAAATTATAGATAACAAGCTTCAGAATATATTACAATGGGCATTTTTTTCTTGGTATAGTGATATTGCTGATTTAAAAGAGGATCTTTATGATTTTGGAATGGATGTTGAGCAATCTAGTTACATTAAAGTTTTTGGTAAGAAGAGTTTAAATGATTTAAAAACTTTGTTTAATTTTGAAAATAGTCTTTTAGAATTTGTAACATTTTCTGATGAGCAAATATTTAATCGCTCGGAAATAAATGAAAAAGATTTTCTTAAAAAAAGTCTTAAAAATTATGCAAAGTTTGGAATTATAAAGGACTATTCTTTGTAAAGACACAATTGAGATATTGTTACGAATATGTTAAACTCATGCTATGAAAAAGTCTTTGGACATACCAGATTTTTTAAAAACTTTCCTTTGGGATGTTGATATTTCGGAGATAGATATTGAAAAAAATAAAAACTACGTTATTGAAAGAATCCTTGAGTATGGAGACATACCTGAAGTGGAGTGGCTTTTTTCAAATTTTAGAAAAGATGATATAGTTAAAGTACTTAAAAAAAGTAAGAGATTAAGTGCAAAAACAGGAAACTATTTTTGTAAAGTTCTGAAATTAAATGAACCAAAGGAAAATTTCGAATGTTTGAAAAAACCTTACACCCAAAAACAAAATCGCTTTTAGAAAAGATAAATAATTTCGCAAACAAAAAAGACTTCTATTTAGCTGGAGGTACAGCTTTGGCTTTACAATTA
>SLHS01000051.1 GCA_007136035.1 Patescibacteria group bacterium
TAAAGGAAAAAGAGCATATAAATTCTTTTAAAGAATTTATTGCTTCTGAAAAGAGAGAAATGGATAACAAAAAATCTTCAACAAACCAACAATTTACATAAATGTAAAGAATTAGCCGATTTAAAAATTAAAAATAACGGAACATTAGAAGACTTAGAAAAAGAAATTGGTAAACTTTTGGTAAAACTTCAAATTAAATACCAAGATAAACCAGATTGGCACAGATATTTTCTAAATATTGCAGAAAATATAGCAAAAAGATCAACTTGTCTTTCAGCTCATGGAGGTGTGGTAATAACAAAAAATAATGTCATAGTTGCAACAGGATATGTAGGAGCACCAAGAGGGACAAAAGATTGCTATGAAAGAGGCTATTGTATTAGAAGAGAAATGAATATACCATCAGGCCATAGATATGAAATCTGTGCTTCTGTGCACGCAGAACAAAATGCAATAATTAATGCTTCAAGAGAAGGAGCGTCCACTAAAGGTGGAACAATGTACCTCTTTCATTGCAAAACATATGAAGGTACAAAGAAAAATTCTAATGGATACCCATGCTTCATTTGCAAGAAAATGATTATCAATGCTGGTATAGAAAAGTTTGTTGCACAACAAGAAGATGGAAGTTACAAAAAATATGACGTCAAGGATTGGATAAAAGACTGGAAGAAAAAAGACATCGTTGATGACAAAGTTCTCTATAAAGCAAAGTATAAATAATTTTTTAAGAAGACTGTTTTTTAGGCGGTAATGGGAAAAATTTACTAACTTTCTTTTTGTATTTTTCAAATTCAGGATCTCCTTCCTTCTTCTTTTCTAAAAGAGGAATTCCAGAAACAAAAAGTATTAGTGTAGTAATAAGTAGGGGACTAATAATACCCCAAACTCCATAACTTACATTCAAAGCAATAATCCAAATTCCCCACCACTGAGCAACCTCACCAAAATAATTTGGATGTCTTGTATATTTCCAAAGACCTTCTTGTAATATCTTACCTCTCAATTTTTTATTTAATTTTTTCTCTTCAACAAATCTAGAAAGTTGTAAATCACCAACCGTTTCGAAATAAAAACCAATAAAAAAGACAACAATACCTAAAATATCCAACCAAGTAAAAAAACCTCCCCTATATGTATTAACAAGAACAAAAGCACTGGAAATTATAAGCATAAAAAAACCTTGAAGTAGGAAAACTTGCAAATATGACCGAATGTAAAAAAACCTCCCCCAATCCTTTCTCCATTTTTCATACCGATAATCTTCTTTCTTACCTTTATTTCTAAAAAATATGTGTGCAGAAAGTCTAAAAGCCCACAAAGCAACTAAAAAAGTAACTAGAAAACCACGATCAAAATCAATACCCCCACGATAGAAAGAGACAAGAGCTATCAGAAGAAAACCCAAACCCCAAGCAATATCAGCAACATCATTTCTTTTGAAAATAATTGAAACTAAAAACCAAAAGGACATGTATGCTAAAACAGCATAAGAAAGAAAAACTATATTTTCAAGAAAAAGTTCCATATATTAAATAAAATGTTTTGTAATTAAAAGCGCGATTAAACTTAAAGTACCTGTTAACAAAGCACCCCAAACAAGATCGACAACAGTTACAGTAAGAGGCCAATCTTTTAAAGTTGCATGGTTTGTTAAATCATATGTAGCATATGCAACAAAACCAAGTACAGCTCCATAAAAAAATGTTTTTGAATTTGAAAATTCACCTTCAATCGCAGGAAGAACGATTAAAAAAGCTATACCAAGAGAATAGATAATATAAAAAAGACCGGCAGGAAGTAGGTGAGGACTATCAGCTAATAAATGACCCAGATATTTATTGTAAAAAACCTTACTCATAACTGTCAGCCATATGGCATCAATCACAAGCATAGGAATAAAAGTTGCAAAAAAAGCAATTAACAAAGTTGGCATAATCTTGTTTAAAAAATTTAAACCATTGCTATTTTATCAAAATTCCCAAAAGATTTGTAAAAAAGAAAAAAGCCTGAAGGTTTAAGGGTTAATAGATTATTACACCTAAAACAAACCTTCAGGCTTTCTTGCACTAAATTTTTTTCAATTTGCGATGAACAAGATATTTTATAATTTCCTCTTCCGTACAATCAAAACCTTTGTCTGATATTTCTGTTTTCAACTTCATCAAAAAATTGTTAACGTTTTCAAATGCGTCATCAGGTTCTTCAACAAAATACTCAGAGAAAAGATACCATTTGTCGCTTTGTTCTGCTTTATCAAGCATAACAAGGATCTCAATCATTTCCTCATATGCCCCTTGAAGCAGACATTCAAAATTTCTCATTCCCTTAGAAACGTCAACACTAGACATAAAAAAAACCTCCTTTTAATGTGCAAGAATGATAGATTATAACACACTATAGGTTCTTGGTCTAGAAAACTTCTAATTTAAATAAACATAGGGTACAATTGTTCTTGTGAAAAAAATCATTAAAAACTCAAAAAAAATACTTGTTACTTCACATAAAAATTGCGATCAAGATGGCATATGTTCAGCGCTTGCAACTAAACTAATTCTTGAAAAACATTTTTCAGATAAAGAAATCACTGTAAATATTGAAAGCGAATTACAAAAAAACATTTCTTTTTTAAAAGATTTTTCTAAAATTAAAACAGAAAATCTCTTGAAAGAAATAAAGGAATTCAAACCAAACTTAATTATTTTTACAGATAGTTCTTCGCTAGAAAGATTTACATCTAATCCCTCAAAGATTAAAGAAATAATAAAAAGAGAAAATATTAAAACAATACTCATAGAACATCATAAAACCGAAAATGATTTTAAATTTGATTTTAAATACAACAATCTACGTTCATCATGTGCAGAGGAAATTTATCATCTTTTCGTTAAAGATATGAACCTTTATATAGACAAAGAAATCTCCGAGATTATAATGACTGGGATGATTTTTGATACAGGGGTATTCGTTTATCAAAATAATTTTTTTAGGGAAACAGCCAATGTAGTAGCTGACCTTGTCGAAATGGGAGTTAATGTAGAAAGAATTTTAAGTTTTAAAAATATATATACTAAAAAGGATTTTGAAATTTTCACAGAATTAAACAAAAACCTTGTTTTAAAAAATAACTTCTCATATTCCTTTATAACCGAAGAATTTTACAAAAAATTTAAACCTTTACCTGAAGAATACAAAAAAGCATACCAAACATGGGTTAATCTCTTCTTGAAAAATATTGAAGAACGACCTTGGGGATTTATAGTTCGCCCCGAAGAAAATAGTAAATATTCTGCAACATTTCGTTCCCAAAAAGGAGCTCAAAACGTTCGAATACTTGCTGAAAAGCTCGGAGGTGGTGGTCATGATTACGCTTCTGGGGCTACACTACAAGCAAAAAACATAAACTATGTTATAGAAAAAATTATATCATTAATCCTTTAAGTTCTCATTACTTCCTGATAAACTGTACATATAGTTTTCAAGATAATCTCTACTTAGATTAGGGGAGACCCTAAAAGACTTGATGGAAAATGACAATCTACAAATAAATACTAAAAACAGCAACCCTGTATTTACAGAGGTGAGTCTTACTTCAACTCCTAATTTACTTAATTACATAACTTTTACTGTTAAAGACCTTTTATACTGGTGGTATATACAAATGCCAATATATTATCTGAAGAAATTAAATAGATTTTCTACAGTTATATCTGATCAACTATCCATCCACATATTGATAAGATATTTTTTCCTACCATGGAAAAGGCATAAAGCTCCTGTTGGCTATTTTATCGGAATAACTACAAAACTAATATATCTGCCCATTGCACTATCTATATATTTAATCACCATGGGAATATATTGTGCATCAATAATAGTTTGGTTACTCATACCTATTACAACAATTTTCTTTATCCTTATTTCATTATTTCTCTAAAGATGAATACTGACTCCATAGAACAAAAAACTCTGCTAGGATATCACGATAAACATTTAAACAAACTTGGAACAATAGATCCTAAGGCACTACCAATATTTATAGAGGAAAGGTACGCTCCATTTCTAGTAACCAGAGACTATATTTTTAATGTCTCGACAGATAAAATTTTCTTCATAACAGAAAACGTTAAAGCCTTAAAAAGTTTTAATACATTAAAAAAAATTTTTGCCAATATACTAATAATACCAGGGTTAATAATTGCTCTAATTTATGTACTTCAATTACTTAATCTAATTGGAGATTCGGGTGATTCAAACACCCTCGTTACTAACAACGTCATGAATCTTTTTTTCTGGATTTCAATCTTAGGTATCATAATTCTATGGCACGACTACTATAGAACAAAAAGCCACCCAACAAGATTACCTTATACAGAGCCAATATCAATAAAAGAGATAGAAGATATTAAAATGTCAGGATTTAAATTAGGAAGATACTCTCCATTGGAATCTCTTTATTTTTTCTCTGAAGAGGCTTTAGAAATACTTGCGAATAGTGTAGAAAAATCACAATTTGATAGTTTCAAATTATTCCAAGATATTCTCTCAGAACCCTTGTCCAAAGAAGTTCTAAATAGATCAGATTTACAAATAGACAAAACCAAATTTAAGGACTTAGAAATATCAGAAGATACACTACCAAGCTACGATCTCGCTGGTTTAAGAAACATAGTTATATATGCCAACGAAGCAGCAATATTAACAAAGGCTCGTCAAATAGAAGCTTGTCACATACTCATAGCATTTTTCAAAGCCTACCCAGTATTTCAACAAATACTCAAAGAAAATAAGAATAATACACAGATTTTGGTAGAAGCTGCAAAATTTCTTTTACATGAAGAATATGTACAAAATCATTCAAGCATTTTCGATACAACACAAAAATATTATAAGACTGGAGGCTTAGCTAGATATTTAATTTACGGTTGGACATTTATCCTAGGGCACTTTAGCTCTGATGTTAATGAAAAAATTGCAAAAACTCAAGAAATCTTTGGAATTGGACACAAAAATGCCATCGAGAGTTTAACAGCAACTGTTGGAAAAAGAGAAAAAAATAATGCACTTTTGATAGGCGAACCAGGTACTGGTAAATCTAGCATTATAAAAGGTCTTGCTCAAAAAATAAATCAAGGGAAAGTCCCAAAACAATTAAAAGACAAAAGAATAGTACAACTCGATTTAAACAGTTTAATTGCACAAGCAGGCAAAGAGAAACATTTGGAAGAATTAATTAAAAATGCTATGGACGAATTAAATAGTGCTGGTAACACAATACTTTATATAGATGAAATACAAGAATTAATCCCAGCAAAAGCAGAAAAATCCGGACATTCAATTGCAGGGATAATGTTACCATATATATTAAGAAGTACTTTTCCTATAGTAGGAACACTAAATTACGCTGATTACAAAAGGTATTTTTTATCTAACCAATCTCTAAGCAGTGCTTTTGATAACATAGAGATTGAGGAATTATCCTCAGAAAGCACTCTAGAAATATTAACGGCAAAGATGCCTTTTTTGGAAAAAAACTTTCGAACCTATATACCAATTCCAGCACTAATGATAAGTATCGAACTAGCTCAAAGATATATTCACAACAGAAAATTACCTGATAGTGCAGTAAATATAATAGAATCTACATGCTCCTGGGCACAAACAAACGGCATAGATAGAATCAATGCTGAACATGTGGCAAAAGTTGTTTCCATTCAATATGGAATCCCCGTAAAAAGTATTGATGCAGAAGAAGCAACAAAATTAATGAAACTTGAAGAAACTATAAAACAGAGAGTCATAGGACAAGAACAAGCAGTACACCTAATAGTAGAGACTCTAAAACGCTCTAGAACAGATATCAGGGATCCCAATA
>SLHS01000014.1 GCA_007136035.1 Patescibacteria group bacterium
AACACCCTCTTGCTCTATTATTTCTACACCATATCTTAAATTAGAATCTTCTATTCTTCTGGTTTCAAAGGGTATTTTCACTACCTCTTCAGAGAAACCCCGGTTAACTAAAATCACCCTTATAATTTCCTTGTCCTTGATTTCATAATCCAATGAAGGGAGAATGATGTCTTGTTCTGAATATTCAATTTCGTAGTAATCTAAAATATCGATCACATTTTTTTCGTATGTTAGTAAATCTATTCTTTCATCTGCATATATTAGGCTTACTCTCTTTGGTGGGAAAATATGTATAGTACTGCTATCTTCTTCTAGAGAATATGCGAACCCTGTTAGAAGAATTAATGACAGAAGAGATATGAAAAAGTTTTTTACAGAAGATTTTCTCTCTAAGAAGGAGAAAATATATTTCATTGTAAATTATTAAAAGATTATTCCTACTGAACTTGAACTCTAGCAGTATAGGATGGAAAACATTATAGCATTTGATTGACTAATGTCCAGTCTACAAGTATTATCTTTGTATGGTATTAAATTTATGAAAAAATATTATGAAATCTAGACTGCTTTTATATATATCTGTTTTTCTTTTCTCTGTGTTTTTTTTAACGGGTTGTACAAGTAATGAAGATAAAAATATTTCAAATGATTTGACTGAGGAAGGTTTGGAACTTTACGAAGAGAGATACTACAGGGAAGCTATGGATAAGTTTGTTGAGGCTTTAGAAAAATATCCAAGCAATTTTGAAGCATATGTTGGCTTGGCAAATATACTTTTGGACAAAGGTTTTTTTGAAGAAGTTGAAGAATTAGCGAGTGAAGCCTCTATGCGAGTGGGTAATACTCAGACAGCAGTAATATATTCAATGATAGGTGAAAAGTATTATGATGTTGGGAAATATGAAAAATCTAAAGAAATTTTTGAAAAGGCAGTACGTGCAGATAGTAACCATGAAAGAGGTTGGGTTGGATTGGCTGGAGCAAATATATGGTTGGGTGATATACGTGAGGCTAGCAGAGTCCTAGGTAATAAAGGTGAGAGTGATGAATTTTTACTCTTGTATTCTTTCTTGGCTCTTGATGATTGGGATAAAGGTTTAAATAAGGTGCGTGAAATTGAAGAAGATTCTTTGAGAGAACGAATGGAAGAGATATATGCAATAGATGATGAGGATGTTTTATACAAAAACACTTCTCTTGCAAGAGAATATATAAATGCTGGTTATCCTTTTTTGGCAATAGAGTTACTAGATAAACAGGATGAAGAAATAGAGCAATATCCAGAGGGGCAATATTTTTTGGGAAGAGCGTATCTTGATTATGGTAATTATGAAAAAGCTATAGAAAAATTAAATGCAGCTTTGATGCTTGATATTGATGATGAGAACGTTTATATCAGTCTAGCCAGGGCAAATTTGTTTAACAATAATACAGAGCGAGCCCTAGATGCTTATGAGAATGTAATTTCCACAACAAATTTAGATTTTCTCAAGGAGTATATTAATGTTTTACTTGGCAATGATATGAAAAACAAAGCTCAAACTACATTGATTGATTTATTGGATGAAGAAGATATATTTGGGTTGAATATTATGTTAGTGAAAGTTTACTATGAATGCGGTGAGTTAAATAAGATGGGAGAGCTTCTAACAAAGCTTGATGAAGAAACTAATCTTACACAAGCAGAGACCAAAGATTTAAAAAGATATAAAATCCTTTATGCTCTAGAGGATATAGTGGATGAAGTAGAGTTGGACGGCTTGATAGAAAGATATTCTGTTTTTGATAGATATAATCCAGTAATTTATTTGTTTAAAGGCAAATTGTTCAAGCATCAAGAAGAAATATTAAAAGCTCAAGAGTCTTTTGAAAGAGCTATAGAACTAGATTTGCAAAGTGATGTTGCTAAGCAGGCTCAGAAATTGTTGGCGAGTATGAATTAATCTGCTATAATAACCCTTGTTTCTGAATTCGATAAAAATATTTCAGAGCTTCTTACTAATTTAATTATTTAGGACTTTTTATGGCAACAATTAGTTACAATGTCAAATTTGATTTTGATAAGATTCGTAATATAGGTATTATTGCACACATAGATGCTGGTAAAACTACTACTACTGAAAGATTACTTTACTTCACAGGTCAAAAACATAAAATAGGAGAAGTTCATGAGGGAGAATCAACTACAGACTTTATGGATCAAGAAAAAGAAAGAGGTATTACAATAATGTCTGCAGCTGTTACTTGCTTTTGGAAATATAACGGTGAAGATTATAGAATTAATATCATAGATACTCCAGGACATGTTGATTTCACAGCAGAGGTAGAGAGGTCGCTGAGAGTTTTAGACGGAGCTGCAGTAATATTTGATGGTAAGATGGGAGTTGAACCACAGTCAGAAACTGTTTGGAGGCAAGCTACAAAATATAATGTCCCGAGAATATGTTTTGCAAACAAACTCAACCTTTTGGGTGGTGATTTTAAAATGACTTTGGAATCTATTAAGGAAAGACTTACACCAAACGCTGTTGCTCTTTGGTTGCCTATTGGTCGTGAGACTGCACTTAGAGGTTTTGTAGATTTACTTAAGGAAAAAGCATACACATACAAATCCATTGAAGACAAAGAACTGACGGAGGAAGATATTCCGGAAGATATGAAGGTTGATGTTGCTAAATATCGAGAGGAGTTAATTGAAAAAATTGCTGAACAAGATGACGAGTTAATGACAAAATATTTAGATGGAGAAGAATTAACTTATGAAGAGATGCTTGATGGTTTGAGAAAAGGGACTTTGTCAGCAAATTTGTTCCCTGTTATGGCAGGTGATTCTAGATCTCCAGTGGTTGTGAAATTTTTGGACATGGTTATTCAATGCCTCCCCTCCCCTGTAGATGTAAATGCTGTTGAAGGTATTGACCCTAAAACTGAGGAAGAAATTGTTAGAAAGACAAATGAAGATGATCCATTTGCTGCATTAGTTTTTAAAATAGTTAATGATCCACACATAGGTAATCTCTCATATATTAGAATATATTCTGGTCAAGTAAAGGCAGGCTCTTATGTTTACAACTCAACCAAACAGATAAAAGAAAGAGTAGGTCGTCTACTCTTAATGCATGCAAACGACAGAGAGGAAGCAGATTCTCTTAGAGCTGGTGATATAGGTGCTGTTGTTGGGTTGAAAGACTCTGTAACTGGTGATACTTTGTGTGATCAGAGTGATCCTGTAATTTTAGAACAGATTCAGTTCTCTGAACCTGTAGTGTCCCAAGCTGTTGAGCCTGTTACAAAATCAGATGAAGAAAAACTAAGTCTTGCTTTGGCTCGACTAATGAAAGAAGACCCTACTTTTAAAGTAGAGTCCAATATTGAAACTGGTCAAACAGTTATTTCAGGTATGGGTGAGCTTCATCTAGAAATTTTAATAGATAGACTAAAAAGGGAATTTAAGGTAGAAGCAAATGTTGGTGTACCTCAAGTGGCCTACAAAGAAACTATTAAATTGGAAGTAGAATCTGAAGGTCGTTATGTTAAACAGTCTGGAGGTAGAGGACAATATGGACATTGTTATCTACGTATTACTCCAAATGAAAGAGGTGAAGGCTTTGAATTTATCAATTCAATCAAGGGAGGTGCTATACCGCGTGAATTTATACCAGCAATAGAAAAGGGAGTTCAAGAAGCCTTGATGGCAGGTGTTGTAGCAGGTTATCCCGTAATTGATTTGAAGGTTGAAGTATATGACGGCTCCTTTCATGAAGTTGATTCCTCTGAGGCTGCTTTTAAAGTTGCTGGTTCTATGGCTTTCAAGGAGGGTTGTAAAAGAGCAAACCCAGTTTTGCTTGAACCAATAATGTCTGTAGAAGTTATTGCACCAGAAAAATTTGTTGGTGATGTAACAGGGTCACTTAGTAGCAAGAGGGGAATTATCAAGAAAACTGAAACAAGAGGTGATCTTCATGTTATCTCAGCAGATGCGCCATTAGCTGAATTATTTGGTTATACAACACAATTGAGGTCTATTACTAGTGGAAGAGGTAATGCAACGATGGAGATGTCTCACTTTGCTGAAGTTCCTAAAAATGTAGTTGAAGAAATTGTTGCAAAAAAGTCTTAAAAAGACTTGAAACAAAAGAAAAATTTTGATAACATACCTCCAGTTTGTTTCCTATTGGAAAAATGATAAGGAATATTGTAAAATAAACTTTATCTTTAAATAATTAAATTTTTTATATTTTTTTAAAATGGCAGGTAAATTTGAAAGAACAAAGCCTCATATAAATATTGGTACCCTTGGTCATATTGATCACGGGAAGACCACTTTGATTAGAGGTGTCTTAAGTGTTTTCGCAAACGACCCAGCGAAAATGATAGACAAACTTGACAAGGACCCTATGTCGAGACAGAAGAGTATTACTATTGCAGTCGCTCATGTTGAGTTTGAGACTGAAAATAGGCATTATGCTTTGGTTGACTGTCCTGGGCACAAGGATTATGTTAAGAACATGATTACTGGTGCTGCTCAGATGGATGGTGCAATTTTGGTTGTTTCATCTGCAGATGGTGCTATGCCTCAGACAAGAGAGCACATCCTTCTAGCAAAGCAAGTAGGTGTACCTAAGGTTCTTGTTTATATAAATACTTTTGGTGAAACAGATGATGAAATCTTAGAATTGATTAAGTCAGATGTTCAAGAGCTTCTAGATAAGTATGGTTATGACAAGGATTGTCCAATAATTGTAGGAGATGCTTTGAAAGCAGAAAAAGGTGAAGATGAAGGTTTGGAGTCTGTGAAAGAGTTGATGAAAGCGGTAGATGAATACATCCCAGAGCCTGAAAGACCTATTGATCAAGATTTCTTGATGCCAATTGAAGACGTTTTCTCAATAGAAGGAAGAGGAACAGTTGTAACAGGTAGAATTGAAAGAGGAAAAGTTAAAGTTGGTGAGGAAGTAGATGTTTTGGGTATGGGTAGAAAAGATCAGGTTACTGCTGTAACAGGTGTGGAAATGTTCAATAAATCATTGGATGAGGGACTTGCAGGAGATAATGTAGGAATTCTACTTCGAGGATTTAAAAGGGAAGATGTAGAAAGAGGGCAAGTTTTGGCTAAAAAGGGAAGTATTAAGACTCACACGGAATTTACAGCAGAAATATATGTTTTAAATAAAGAAGAAGGTGGACGACATACTCCTTTCGTTAGTGGTTACAAACCACAGTTCTATATCAGAACGGCTGATGTGACAGGAGAAGTTCAGTTGAAAGAAGGTGTAGAAATGGTAATGCCTGGAGATAATACTGAGGTTACCATCAAGCTATTGGCTCCAGTAGCTATTGAAAAAGGTTTGAATTTTGCAATTCGAGAAGGAGGACAAACAGTAGGTAAGGGTGTAATCACTGAAATTGTTAAGTAATATTTAGAAAAGGAGGGGTTAAATCCCCTCCTCTTCTTAGGTTTAATTTTAGCTCTTTATTTTAAAATGGTTAAGCAAATAGCGAGAATTCGAGTGAAGTTACAGGGTTATGATTCATCTGTTGTAGATCGCTCAGCGAAAAGTATTGTAGAAACAGCGATTGGAACAGGTGCTAGAGTTGTTGGACCTATACCTCTTCCTACGAAGAGAAGAAGATTTACCGTAAATAGGTCTCCTCATGTATACAAAAGTTCCATGGAACATTTTGAGATTAAAACGCATAAGAGGGTAATAGACATATTGGATCCTACAAACAAAACAATAGATTCTTTACAACATCTTGAAATGCCCAGTGGTGTAGAAATTGAGATTCAATAAAATTCTGCCGAAA
>SLHS01000045.1 GCA_007136035.1 Patescibacteria group bacterium
CCTTCAGCTATCTCTTTGTAAAGTACAGGGTGCTTTGGACATGAACCAACATTAGAACAGTGTGGACTATTTGGTAAAGAATTACCGGAATCTTTAACAATTTTTTCAAATTCTTTTTGCAAATCTTCATTTTCAAAAGCACCTACCTCAACCTGGTCTAAAGCTTTTCCTCCAATTTTTAAAAATCCTTGAGAACCCTGGATTGATATCGAACATTCCAAATTCGAAGGTTCTGAAACAACGTTGAACTCAATGTTTCCAGAAACTCCATCTTCATATTCAACTATCGAATACAAAGTATCTTCAAAGGGAATCTCCAAATGTTTGTGATTAAATGTTTCAAAACTTTTAACTTTTGGTACACCGAAATTTTTTTGAATAATATCAAGATAATGTATGGAAAATTCAAATAACGGACGACCCCCTTTTTCAGGTTCACCCCTCCAATTATCAAAATATCCAATAGGTCTTTGCCATCTCTGTACAAAATTTACACAGCGAATATCACCCAAAAGCTTTTTTCCCAAAACCTTTTCAATAATTTCGATGGTAGAATTATACCTAACCTGTAACACACAATATGCTTGCCTCCCTAAACTATCAGCTAAATCCTGAATTTCCTGAACTTTAGAAACTTCAAACGCTATTGGCTTTTCTATGAGAACATCATAACCGAAATTCAAAGAATCAATAGACATCATATAATGTAAATGATTGGGTGTTGCAATAACGACGAAATCCATCTTACCTTTCATCTCCTCAAGCATTTTTTTGTAATCTGTAAATGATTCAACACCTCCATTTTCACTTACAACATTTTGCAAAACCTCTTCGTTCGTATCACAGAGAGCTACAAGTTCAAAATGTTCTGGATTTTCTTTAATTGATTCCAAATGTCTAGCTAATATATGACTACAACCAATAATTCCTACTCTTTTTTTCATAAAATTTTGTTCTTAATTTAAATGTGCAAAATTACAATGCATTCTACTGAAAAGTAAAGATTAATACAAACTTCTTTACATAACTATCAAAATTTCTAAAAGGAGTCTTTTTCAACTTTAAATTCTCAACTTCTTTTAAAATCAACTTCTTGTCTTTTGGATCAAATGATTTAGAAAGGAGATCTTTCAATATTTTCAACAATTTCTCTCTTTCAAATCCACTAATTTTTTTTCTTCCTTCTATCTTCCTATATGCATAGCAATAGAAATATAAGTGATCGAAAATAATTGAATCACTGTAAATTCTTTTTGCATCAATCAAAGTAATTTTACCTCCTTTGATACAGATATTCGAAGGTACTAAATCACCATGTAATTTTTCTTTGTCTTTCTTTACATCTAACCAATGTTTTTGAAAGAAATCACATAAAACATCAAAAACCTTAGAGAATTTCTCCACATCAAATATATCTGGTGTATAGCCTAAAAAAGGTTCTTCAACAAAATTCTCATCACCTTTTGTTTTGCGAAAAACTTTCTTAACCTCTAAAGAATCATCCAATTCAAAAAATACCATACTGTCATAACCCATATATACAACCTTTACCTTTTCATTTGGTACTTGAATCTTTTTACGAAAAAATCTTTCAAAAAGAAAAGAAAAAAAGAAATTTTTTCTAACCCTCCATTTAAATGAATTATCTCCTAATTTGCTGTACAAAGAGTTAAAAATCTTTGATTTAAAAACGTCTCTATCAGAATAGTAAACATTCGGATAATCTTTGTAGGTAAACAAGTAGAATTTTTTAATCATATTTTGAAATTATAGCAAAAAAAGTTGAAAATAATATATAATCATTTAAACATGAACCATTTACTTACACTACATAACATCAAAAAATTTACTGCACTCTTAGCAATTTTGTTTGTTGTAATAATCTATACCATAATAAAAGCTCCATACTTTGACCAAAATTTCACAGGGGAGCACCCAATGAAATACAGTGCATATGTAGAACCAGCAATATACATGGTGCAGGAAAATGATTTTACAAAAAACAGGAAAACATATTACGCAGATCCAATAGGAAATCCAAGTGGAATTATAGGGGAATTGCCACAATTTCCAAAAATCGAATGGAGTGTTGCGAGTATGATGAAAATTTTCCCAAATCTTTCAATTGAAACGAACACAAGGATAGCCATGCATTTAATTGGAATTATGATTTTGGTTTTTTCCTTTTTAAGTATTAAGGAATTAACAAACACAAGAATAGCTTTCTTCTTTTCACTACTTCTAGCAACAAATCCAATATTTGGACTAGCAACATTCGTAACAGTATATGACAGTGTAATACTAGCTGCTCTTTTTGCATCACTTTACTTTCTAGCAATATATTTAAAATCTAGAAAACCTCTTTACCTTTTAGCAATAGCGGGAGCAATTGCAGGGTTTGGATTAGCTGCAAAGATTACACTACTTATTTGGATTGTACCAATAGTTTTAATACTCATTTTTTTCAAAAGTCCAAACCTTTTTACAAAAATCTTTGACACAGCAATGTACTTCTTATTCATCTCAATCCCATATCTTGCAACAAAACTGGCAATACCAACAATAGGGGAGCAAAAATTACAAAACTCATTAATACTACTCATAGCGATTTTTGTATCAATAGCTTTAGTAAGCATATTGCAAAAAAGAAAAGAAGAAATTCTCCTTCTCTTAGAAAATTTTCATAAAAAGAAATTTCTTCTTCCAATATTAATAGTTACAACAATACTCATAGGTTTGGTTGGTGCTCAATTAGTCATGACACCAGCAATACGAGAAGAATTCATTACAGATACAAAACTACTCTTTAATATCGATATGTACATATATATAGCAAGGCAGTTTGTAAGACACATTGGAATACCTCTCGCTCTTCTTGGATTAGGTGGAATAGTTTCTCTGTTTTTCATAAAAGAAAAAGACATAAAGGTTCTTAGCATTGCTTTTCTAACTTCAGGATTAATATTTCTAGTAAGTTCTTCAAAATCAATTTTTTTTCATGACTACTACACAATATTTCTGATGGCCGTAATACTACTAAACTCTGCAATTGCAATATATTTTGTAACACAAAAAATAAATCACTTAGCTTTAAATACACTCATATTTCTTCTAATTTTCATCTTCATTCTCCTTCCTAGAATCTCTCACACACAAGAAAGATATGAAGTACAACAAGAAAAGTTCGACAAAGCGCTAGAATATTTCATTGAAAATACAAACAAAGAAGATTTTTACATAGACGAAGTACAAGCTACATACTTCTCACTGTACTCAAATAGACCAAGGCTCAGGGATTTAGTAATACTGGAAGATGAAATTTTTAAAGAAAAAGTGAGAGAGAATGGATTTAAAAACACCATGAATGAGTACAATATTAAATATCTAATTACATTCAATGAGCAGCCGGAATATGAAAAATATGCAAATATTTTTTCACAAGAAGAATTAAAAAGACCTTCTTACAGAAGAAGTGATTTGATTCTTTCAATTGTAAATCCAGAAAAGTATGAATATTTTGAAGATATTGAGCAGAGAGAAAAGATTGTAGAAGAATACAACATTGAAGAAAAATTTGTTTTTGAAAAACAAATAGGTGATTTTAGATTTTTTACATTTCAAGATTAAAAACTTCTAACCTCTTCCATGTAAAACAAGAATATGGAAGAGAAAAACAAAAAAGCACTAATCATCAAACAAGAAGATATTCGAAGCAAAATACTAACCATTAGGGGCGTACAGGTGATATTAGACAGAGACCTTGCAGAACTTTATGGAGTTGAGACAAGAGCTTTAAATCAAGCTGTACAAAGAAACAAAGAAAGGTTCCCTCAAGATTTCATGTTCAAACTCACCAAAGAAGAATTCAAAATTTGGACATCACAAATTGTGATCTCCAAATCCACATCCAAAGGTCTTAGATGGCTACCATACGCTTTTACAGAGCAAGGAGTCGCAAATCTTTCTAGTGTTTTAAGAAGTAAAAAGGCAATTGAGGTTAATGTAAAAATCATTAGAGCTTTTGTAGCAATGAAAAAGGTTTTACAAGAAAACAATGAATTTCTTAACAGAATGGACTACTTAGAAAGAAAGCAAATTACTTTTGAAGTTAAAACAGACAAAAGATTTGAAAAGGTTTTTGACTATTTACAAACTGAACAACCAAAACAAGGTATTTTCTTTGAAGGAGAGATTTTCGATGCATATGAATTTGTTTCTAAGATAGTAAAAAACGCAAGAAAAGAAATAATTCTAATAGATAACTGAGAAGCTTAAACTTGATTTAAAAAAGTTTAATTCTCAATACCAAGAGATTGAAATTAAAGAAACTTCTAAATTTCACGACAGGTTTTTAATAATCGACAAAAAAGACATTTTTCATTTCGGGGCTTCTTTAAAAAATCTTGGTGAAAAATGTTTTGCTTTTTCTAAATTTGAGAAAGAGGCTCTTGGAATTTCAAAAATCTTTTCTAACGATACTTGATGTTAATAACTTCTTTGTAAAACTTTTCTCTTTCTCCTAGGAAAGGAGTGTGTGCTGAATTTTCAAAAATAATTAATTCCTTCTTAGGAGCCTCTATCCTTTCAAAATAATCCTCAATTAAGACAAGAGGTGTAGTGTAATCATTACGCCCTGCAAAAAAATATATTGGGACATCAACAGAAGTAATTTCTTTTCTGTAATCAATATCATGTTCCTCACTTACATCCCATATAGGGCCAGCATGCCTTAAAGCACCATCAAGCCATTGAATATATTCCAAGAAAGTATATTCTGGAGCCTGTATACCAATAGCTATTAATTCTTCTTTTCCCACATCAATATTCCCACCATATTTAACCATAATACCTGCAAAGTTTCTGTATTGAGAAATTGTGTAAGGAGGGGGACCGATTTTTTCCAATTTTTCAATATTGCGCCTATCCCCATTCTCTTCTAATTTATTTTTTAACCACTCATATGAGATATCAAGACCCTCCTGAACATCTACAATCTGTGTAACACTGATAAATGCATAAAAATCTTCTGGATAGAGATTTACAAGCTCAAGCCCTAATTTAGATCCCCATGAATGCCCTAAAAGATATATTTTTTCATCATCAAAAGAATACCTAAGATAATTTACCAATTCAATTGCATCCGAAAGAAATTGCTCTTCTGTCATTGTTGATTCATCAAAATCCAAAGGATTGGATTTCCCTGCTCCTCTTTGATCCCAATGTACTACAACAAATTCTTTTTCAAGCTCACCATCTAAATAGTGGGCTAAAGGCATTTGAGCTAATCCTGGACCTCCATGCAACCAAAGCAAAACAGGATTGTTTTTGTCTTTACCCCGAATTGATATCCATTGATTCATTCCTCCCAATTCCACTTTCTTCAATTTTGCTATACCTCTTTCTTCACTTACAGCCTCTGTTGAAGGAAATATACCTGAATATATTACTAAGGAAATCAACAATACAATTAAAGAACCTATAAATATTTTTAAATATTTCATCATTTAATTAAGTAAATAGTTTATGGGAACGGTATGTATGTTAATGATATCAATATTTTTGTAAAAATGGAAGTATTTTTTAAAAACAAGTATAATTCTAGGATGAAATTCAAAGATTTTTATGAAATTACAAATTTCAAAAAATTAGATAAGGTAGGAAAAGTGATTTTTGTTTTTTCTTTTCTGTTACCAGCGTTAATAGTTTATACATTCCTTCATCTTTACTTCCTACCTTTTGGACTAAACAAAACCTATACTCTAGAAAACAAAGAAGTTC
>SLHS01000007.1 GCA_007136035.1 Patescibacteria group bacterium
TCATCACTTTTTTCTCCTATTTTTTCACTTTTTAAAACTATACTAGGGGCAATGTTTATCCAAGAGAGCATTTTTTGCGATATTTTTTCAAATATTATGAGGACAGGGGAAGAAATCATTTTTTTCAAAAATTTTATTCTAAAAAAAGAGCAATTTGTACTTTTGATAATTTTAAAATCATTTTTTTGTAATAATTTTGTTATATATTTTGGATGATAATTCAAGAATGTGGTTTGTTTACCATCTTTCACTCCTTCAAAATGTCCTTTGGTTGGTTGTTGGTATGGTTTGGTAGAAAAGTTTTCGAATTCAAATTTTAAAAGCCACTTAATTTTAGCTTTAAGGTGTAATTTGTTTGCATATTCGAGTATAAATAGTCCTTTACTCTTTGTAACTCTCTTTATTTCTTTAAAGAGCCTTTCCTGTTCTTCTATATGATGGAGTGTTCTAACCATCAATGAACCATCCAGGCAGTTTTTCTTTAAAGGCATGTAATATGCATTTGCTGCTATTAAGCGGGTTTTGGGGTGTTTTGAAAGTATTGTGTCCTTGTTTTTTCTTAAAGTCTCCAGAGAATAGTCTAATATTATAGGGGTTTCATTGATGAAACTGTAGGCCGGTAGATTTCGACCAAAGGAGCCACCAATATCTAAAAAAAACTTTCCTTTGAAACCTTTCAAATATCTATCTAGAACAATCCTCTCCGCTCTGTCCTCGTATTCTCTTCCCTTCCAATATTTTCTGTAATCATAATTAAATTCATCGTAGTCTGATATCTTTGTCATTTGTTTTACTAAAAAATTTATTTTTCTGTTTGAAGTTTTTTTAAGCGAAGGATTTCGTGTTCTATTTGTTCAGCTTTTGACTTATTTTTCTCCTGAATCGCGATATTTTCTTTAATCCTCAATTGCTTAATAATTTTTTCAATATTTTCTTTTTTGATATTTTCGTAGGTATTTAAAAGATACTTATCTTTTTTAGAAATATCAATATCAAGTCTAGAACTTTCAAAAATAGCTTGGTTTAAGAGTTCGTTGTTAGAAAAAGTTTTGGTTAATACTTTTTCATCCAATTTTTCCATATTTTGAATATATTCCAACATGTGTTTGATATCCTTATTTAAAAAATATTTTGTTTCTATTTTTTTCAAAAAAACTATTTCTTCAAAATGAAGTATTAAAGAAAGGAAGAAAACTTCTTTTTCGAGCTTTTCTACTCTTTTAGCTTTTTGTTGGACTTGTGAATTATTTAAAGCACCTTCTTTTTTAAAGAAAAAATCTTTTTTAATAGTAGTTATTTTTTCTGCTTGTTTTAAGAAGAACTCGTAGGATTTTTTATCTTTGACATAGCTGAGTAAATATGAAATGTAAGAGATAATTTCTTTATAATCGCTATAATTATTTATATCTTTATCTTCAAGTTTTTTGAAAATCAATTGAGAAAAAAGATCTTTTTTGTTTTTAACAATATCTTCTATTTTTTTACTATCTTTTTGCATTAATTCGTCAAGATCTTCGTAAGGAGCTAAAGTATTCGTATAGAGGTTTAAATCCAATTCTATTCCTAGGGTGAAATATCTTTCAAGGGCATTTTGTCCTGCTTCGTCGTTATCCATAAGTAGGAGTAAATTTTTTGAAAACCTGGTAAGCAGTTTTAATTGTTCTTGTGCTATAGCTGTACCTAGTGGAGCTACGATATTTTTTGTTCCTTCTTGATGAGCTGAAATAGCATCTGTGGTTCCTTCACAAATGATGCAAATATCTAATTCTCTGATGTATGTTTTAGCTTGGAAAAGTCCGTAAAGAAGCTTGCTTTTTTTAAAAAGATTCGTCTCGGGAGTGTGAAGATATTTGGGACCATATTTTGAGTTTTCTAAGATTCTGCCAGTAAATCCAACAACCTTTCCTTGTGTGTTATGTATTGGGAAAATAATCCTTTTAAAAAATCGATCTTTGAGATTTCCATCTTTTTCAGAAAAGAGACCACTTGAAAGCAATTCTGTTTTTGAAAATGAGCCTTTTGTTTTTATATGCTCTAAAAGTTTAGTCCCTCCTACAGCGTATCCTATTATGAAATTTTTAACGACTTCATTATTAAATTTTCTTTTATTAAAAACATAGTTTCTAGCATTAGTGTTTATTAAAAGTTCTTTATTGTAGAATTCTGTAGCTATGTTATTTATTTCAAATATTTTGGCAAAAGTTTGGTTAAAAGAATCACTTTTTTTAAGTTCAACTCCAGCTTCTCTTGCGAGTTTTTCTAAAACATCTACAAAGTCTAGGTGTTCTGTTTTTTCAACAAAGTTAAAAATATCCCCACTTTCACCACATCCAAAACACTTATATCTTTGTATCGATGGGCTTACTATGAAAGAAGGGGTTTTTTCACTATGGAAAGGACAAAGTCCGACAAAATTTTTACCCGCTTTTTTGAGCTTTAACTGCCTTTCAACAATTGGGACTATATCCAATCGGTTTTTAATTTCCTCTATGTGTTCTCTGTCGTTCATTGGGTAATTATATGTTTTTTTTGCCTTGGGGTCTAGGAACTATTGACATTCTAATTCGTCTTCTACTATTTCACAACGAATTTCAAAAGTTTCTGAGGAAAGTCCTCTTTGTTCTCCGTTGATCTCAACTTCTACATTTTGAAGTATGCTTGTATTTACTGAAACATTTCTATTTGCTTGGAAATCATTTTCATATCCTGGTTGTAATACTTGAGCGAGAATGAGTTGGTCATCTACAATTACTTCAACCCAGGTAGGGTTATTTTTAACTTTAACATTTAAAGTGACTTTATCTATTTTCTTTTCTTCCTCTTCTTCTGGTTCTATTTCTTCCTCTGGGGGCTCATAGGTTATGTAGAGAATCTCTATTGTTTCTCTTGCGGGATTTCTAGCGCTAGTAGCCCTTAGTGTAATGGTGTTATCTCCCAGTTTCATAGAAACGTTTGTTGCAAACTCACCATTTGTATTAACAGGAATCTTTGAGTTGCCAATTTCTAATATGGCGTCATCATCCGTTATACCTTTAATCTCTACTATTTCTTCTTGAACTACAATATTATTTTTTGGTTCGATAATTTTTAACTCTGGAGGGTTTTGGAAATCGCTGAATTGTGTATATAGGTAGGCTAAAGTACTGATTAAAAGTAGTAGCGGAATTAATAAATAAAAATATTTCCAAGGAAGAGCTTTCCTTTCTTCCTTTTTTGGAGTATATATCTTGTGTTTTTCCTTTTTTTCTCCAAAGTCTCTTCGATAAATAGCCAGGATTTTTTCTGGATTTAGGTTTAAATATTGAGAATAAATTTGTATAAATCCCTTTGTGCCAACAGGAGAGTCGAAAATTTGGAAATTGTTTTCTTCTAAAGCCTTTAATTTCTTTTTTTCTATTTTAGTATCTAAAGAAATTGTTTGAAGGTCTTTTTTTTGTCTGATTCTTTCTTTCTTTAATGTGTCTCCCATAGTTTCCATTTTTTTTCCCAGAGAGATCCTAGAGTTTTGTATCGGCTTTATCCTGTTATTCATCTTTTTCCTCTTCTGATGAATCAAAAAATTGGTCAGGGCTAGTTATTAATACTTTTCTTGGAGAACTGCCATCCTGAGGTCCTAGTACTCCAGCTTCCTCAAGATCATCAATTAAACTTGCTGCCCTGTTATATCCTATACGTAATTTTCTTTGAAGTAGAGAAGCAGAGCCTTTTTGTGCATTTACTACAACGTTT
The DNA here is from genome assembly GCA_007136035.1 of Patescibacteria group bacterium. Taxonomy (GTDB): domain Bacteria; phylum Patescibacteriota; class Dojkabacteria; order SC72; family T1SED10-24; genus PWIP01. The sequence goes on from SLHS01000007.1 coordinate 3,730, forward strand.
AAAGCGTCCTGGAAGAGTTGATCTTTAGAATGGCTTTTTTCTCCAGATGGGGTGATCTCGTTTTCTACTGGTTTTGTAATATCATCCAAAAACTCTATTTCTTTACCGGCTTGGTCTTTTACGAAATTGATAACGTTTTCAATGTCTGGAGTATCTGTAAAAGCTCCTTGTATCCTTATAGGTCGGGGGCTTGCTGGAGATTTAAAGAGCATGTCACCCCTACCTATTAATGTTTCTGCTCCCATTTGGTCAATAACTACTCTTGAATCTATGGATGTGGTTACACTGAAAGCCATTCTTCCGGGTACATTTGCCTTGATTAAACCCGTTATTACATTAACAGATGGTCTTTGAGTTGCAAGAATCAGATGTATTCCTACTGCTCTAGACATTTGTGCTAATCTTACAATTTTTGATTCAACGTCAACACCTGTGGAAAGCATTAGGTCAGCCATTTCGTCGATGACGATGATAATATATGGCATACTTTCTGCACCTTCTCTAGCATGGTATTCTGTAATTTTCTTTAGCTTTGCTTGTTTTAAAATTCTGTATCTCCTATTCATTTCTTGTACTGTCCATTGCAATGCATTGTTTAAAAGCTCCATATCAACGATGACAGGTGTATAGAGATGGGGTATTTCGTTGTAAAGCGACATTTCTACCATTTTGGGATCGACTAGGATAAATTTTAGCTCATCTGGAGATTTAGTCATGAGAAGTCCTAGTATAATTGAATTTATACCAACAGATTTACCAGTACCAGTAGCTCCAGCGACTAAGAGATGTGGTAAATCGATAAGGTCCCTTATTTCTGTCTTCCCTGCAACATTTTTCCCAAGTAAAAGTGGTAATTCATATGGTTTTTCTGAATTCGTTAATTCTGAAACCATCTCCTTTACATAAACAAAATTTGGTGTTGGGTTTGGAATTTCAATACCAATGAGTGAGGTTCCTGGGATTGGAGCCTCTACTCTGACAGAAGATGCTGGTGCTGCTAGGGCTAAAGCAAGGTCGTTTGTTAGGGTCTTTACTTTTGCTACCTTGGTCCCCACAGTTATACTTAATGCGTATTGTACTACGGTGGGTCCAATTGAAATGTTAGTTACTCTAGAGCTAACATTGAAACTCTCTAGGGTTTTTTCAATTATTGAAGCATTTCGTTCATGTATCTTAGTATCTTGTTTTTGTTTTACAGGATTTTGTAGTAATGAAAGAGGTGGGAATTTCCAGTTGCTGAATTGGGGTTCTAACTCTTTTTTACTATCTTTGGGTTCTTTTGATATTTCTTCTGTTGAAATTGGTGTCTCGACATATTTCCCACCATCAGGTACAGGAACATCCTCAGTAACAGTCTCATTTATATCTTCATCTCCATTAAATTGAATTTGTCCTTCTTGGTTATTTTTTTCATAATTTTCATCGTCGTCTACATCCTCAAAAAGTCTTGTGAACACGCCAGTTATCTTCTCTAGCCTTATGCCTGTAAAGAGAGAAATGCCAACAGCATACATAATTATTAAAAATGCAAACTCTATTGGTTTACTCAAAATTTCTACTAATTGAAAATGTATTTCAGCTCCAATTCTACCTCCAGCGATATAGTTTTCGGAATATACGTAATCTTCTGGAAGCCAAAAGGAAAGAAATATTGTCGAAGTAATAGAAAGTATTATTAAGCCAGCAAGTATTTTGTTCCCATTTTTAATATCTAAATCCCAAATAAGTATTGTTGCTAAATAACACATAGTTATGCCCCAAAGTATTGATGCATAGCCAAAAAATTGCAATATATATTCGAGTAGTGTCCCACTTAAAAATGGAGATGATAGTGTAGCGATGCCAAGAAGTAGTAAAACAAGACCAAAAAAAATCTTTGTTTCATTACTCTTTATCGTTATTTCCTCTTTTTTCTTTTTTCTACCTCTTTTTGCCAATTGGAATAACTTTTTTAAGATTATTTATTGCTTTTTCTATAGAGTGTATTATAATATACCATATTGATTGATATTTCTATATGAAATATCACAGAAAAAA
>SLHS01000054.1 GCA_007136035.1 Patescibacteria group bacterium
GGTTGTAGTGGTTATCCAAATTGTAAATATATCAAGAAACAAAAGAAGGTAAAAAAGAAATAAGTTTCACGCAAAGAATTGTTAACAACCTCCACCTAAAATAGAGTATGCTTCCTAGAGAAAAGTTTTTAAAAATGGGTATAGATTCTTTATCTGACGAAGATCTAATTTCAATACTCATAAGTAGTGGAACGAAGGGAATTTCTTACGATGTCCTTTCAAAGAGAGTTTTAAAAATTTTAAAGAAAAATAAAATTTCTTTTGAAAGTTTAAAAAATTTAAAAGGTTTAGGTCCTGTTAAGAGTATTCAGCTTTTATGTGCTCTTGAATTGGGCAAGAGAATTTACGGATATAGTTGTGAGAAAACCATTATTTCGAACACGCAGATGGCTTTCGAACAATTAAGGTATCTTGTTAGTAGAAAGCAGGAATATCTTGTTGCACTTTTTTTGAATGCTAGATATGAGCTTCTAGAAAGGAAAACTATCACTATTGGTACTGTTGATAGTTTGAATATTTTACCGAGGGACATAATAATCCCGGCCCTACAAGCAAATTCGGCATTTGTAATTCTCGCGCATAATCACCCCTCTGGAACATCGAAACCTAGCAATGAGGACGTAGTTGTGAACAAAAATATCAGAGAAGCATTAAAGCTTGTAGGGATAAGGCTTTTAGACCACATTGTTATTTCTAGTGATGGATGGTGTAGTATTAACTAGTGATGTTGACAAAAATCCTACTATTAGGTAGTTTTAGGGCAATGTTAAACAAAATTAAATACAAGAAAATAGCCAATCTGTTGTGGACGGTGTTTTTGCTGTTTCTTGTGTTTTTAATTTTTGGAAACAAGGACTTTGTTTATGGAGTTTCTTCCCTACAAATAAACTTCTCAGGGAAAATTGTAACCAGCGAAGGATTAGATATATCATATGATCCACCTGGTTGTATTTCTTCGGTTGGTGCTGATACCTGTGATTTTCAGATAAAGTTTTACAATCATCAAAGTGATGGTGGTGCTCCTCTTCTGGGTAGTGAAATTTTTGAAGATGTCGAAATTAATGACTACAGAGGTTATTTTAATTTAAAAATAGGTGGTGGTAGCTATACTGCAGGTGAATATCCCAGTATTAAAGAAATTTTTTTGAATGAGACTGATGTTTACATAGAGGTTCTTTTTGATGGTTCAGGGGAGAGTGATTTTAATTTTGAAAATGATGACCTTGAAAGGTTTGTAGTATCTCACGATCCTCTAAAAAGGATGGCCGTTGGAACTTCACCTTATGCAATTGGTGCAAGGGGAGCGATAGATGAGTTTCAATTAAAAGTTAAAACTGGGGGAGTTGGTACTAGCGAAGGCTTAATTTATTTTGATGGTGCTGAAAAAGTTGTTAAAGTTTATGATGGGACGCAGTGGCAGTCTTTGGTTTATAATGTTTTAGGTGTTGATGCTTTGGCTCTTGGTAAAAGTGAACCAGACTCAGGGTTTGTTTTTGATGTTTTGGGAGATAGTAAGTTTTCTGGTAGGGTTTTAAATAATATCTCAAATGATAACTTGCCAGAAGTGTTAGGTGGTAGTGATGATGACTTAAGTGCTTCAACAAATTTTTACTTGAGTGATAATTATGCTTTTGTAGTTAAGGATGGCACTCCTGCTAGTTTGGCAATTTATGATGTTGGTTCTTCAAGAGATCCCACGTTAATAAATTCAGCTATCCCCTTAACTGGTTTTGATGATGTGTATGATATTAAAGTTTTGGGTAGCTATGCTTATATCTTAGCAGATGACTCTGTTGTAATTTTGGATATTTCCGATGTTAATGAGGTCGAAATCCTTTCAAGCGAAGATGTTGCTGGTGCTAGTGAGTCAGCTATACTTTTGGAAATCCAAGGGCGTTATGGCTATATTACGACGTCTGAATCTTTATTGGTTATTTTGGATTTAAGTAGTACAAATCCTAAAGTGCTTGGTTCTGTAGATATTGGTGAAATTGATGTTGTGGGTTTGGAAGTAGTTGGTAAGTATGCCTATGTTTTAGCAGAAAATTCTTTGGTTGTTGTCGATATAGTGGACGAAGATAATCCGATAATCGTTGACGAGGAAGAGGGGTTGTCGTTTTCTTCTGCGACGTCTTTTTCTGTGTCAGGTAGGTATGGTTATATAACGACAGCTTCAGCTTTTTACGTAATTGATCTTTTAGATCCAGAGAGCATAACTGATGTTTCGAATATTGCTCTTGGAGTGGGTGATGCTTCGTCTGTTTTAGTTTCGGGTAACAATGCCTTTGTTCTTGTTGCTTCTTCTCCTTCTTCACTTTTAACGCTTGATATATCCGATGTAAATAATTTAGAGCTTTTTGATGCAGTCTTCGCACCTAGTGGGTATAACAATGCTCGAGTTTTGCGTGTTGGGGGTAAGTATGGATATGCGCTTACTGATGGAGGGTTGGCGGTTTTTGATTTGAAAGGTATTGAAACTAGTGCACTTTTTGCTAATACTTTTGGAGCATTTTCGGGGACGATATACGATAATCTATCTGTGCATAGAGATTTGTCTATTTCTGGTGGTATGCATGTTGGAAGAGGAGGAATATACTCTGGAGGTTCATTAGTTGTTGATGGTCTTGTACGCATAGTTGAAGGCCTTGGTGTTGGTACAGGTGAGAGTGTATATATTAATCAAGATGGATATTTGGTGGCAGGAAGTTCTAGCTTGCGTTACAAGAATGATGTTCAAGAATATGGTAGTGTGCTTTCGAAATTATCTAATCTGGATCTTGTTCGCTTCACTTGGGGTGAGAGTAGCATGAGTTATGGAGAATCTGATATTGGTATGATTGCCGAAGAAGTAGCAAAATACTTGCCAGAGCTTGTTAATTTCAATGTTTTTGGACAACCAGAGAGCTTGAAATACGATCGTATGGGGGCTTATGCGATAGCGGGAATTAATGAACTTAAAGCAGAGTTTGATGAATTTAAGGGTACTGTATTAGGGGCCCAAACTGAGCAAATAGTGTATACATCCGAATTAGAATTTGAAGTTGGTTCTTTAGTAAGTCGAGATTTTTCTAGAGAAAATTCTCTCTTTGCATTTGAAGAAGGTCATATCCCATTGTATGGGATTGTAACTGAGGTTTTAGATTATGAAGAAGGGGGAACAGAAGGGGAAGGTGAAGATGAAGAAGAAGAAAATAATGAAGAAAATGGAGAAGAGTTAACGCTTTTTGAGTATAAAATAACATCATATTCTGGTGCGGGGGAATACGAGATTTTGGTTCATAGAAAAGCAGACGAAAAATCTAAAATTTTCGAAGCTGGTACTCCTATATATATAGAAGCGAATGGGGAAGTTTTCCTCCCTGTGGAAGAGGATAGTGTTTCTGGCCTTTTAATAGGTTATCTTGTTGATGCTCTTGAATTTGATAATAATTCTTACTCAACACTTACGAATGTCTATTTAACATACACACCTTTGAACTTTGGTTCTGTCTCGCTTTCTTCATTATTTAATAGTAATCCAGATGATGATCGTTTAACTCTTGGGGGAGGTCATATTAATTTCAGTGGTTATAGGGGGTCTTTTGATTTCTTAGAAACCAAAATGTTAAATGTTGATAACAGGATAATTATATTGGTAGAAGATGATGAGCCTCAAATTAAGATTGACGGTGTTAATTTAATTAGGAGAGTCTCAGAACTTGAGAAGAAATTAAATGAATATGAAGATGCAGATTAGTCTATGATTATGCTATTGACAAATTTTTTATTAAGTGTGATTATGTATGCAGATGTGTTAACTTTTACATAATCTGCCTATTTAAATTTTTATAATTTATTTTTATGTTAAAAGATAAGAAGTACAAGGGGTTTTCACTTATTGAAATCCTTATTGTAGTAGGTTTAATCCTTATTCTTGCGGCTGTTACTATCGTCGCAATCAATCCTGCAAAGCATTTTAGAGATACGAGAGATTCAGAAAGAAGCGCTGATGTTGGTGAGCTTTTAAATGCGGTCACGCAGTATACAGCTGAGGAAGGTAATCTTTTGAGTCAATTGGGAGAGGTTCCTGCGTGTCTAGAAAATCCTACAGATCCTGAGGATTATGGTACTGAAATAGGTAAGGCTACAGGTAATATTGATTTAGCTGGGGATACCTCTACTGATAAGTTGGTAGAAGAATATATCGTAGAAATTCCAGTAGATCCTTCTGAAGGAGATGAAGATGGAGACAATACAGGTTACTATATTTGTGAAACAGCAGGGGGAAGAGTTCAAATTAGTGCACCACATACAGAAGAAGCTGACCCTATTGTTGTAAGAAGATAAAATCAAAAACAGAACTGCCTAAAACAACTGCATCCTCTGCATACAGTTCTGGGGATGCAGTTTTTTAATGAAATATTATGGAAAATACACTCGAACAAATAGTAAAAGATATTAGTAAAAAGAAGAAAAATGTTTCTGATTTGCTTGAGGGTTTAATTCGTGAGGCTTTTCATGAAAATGCTTCAGATATACATATGGAGCACCAAGAAGATAAAACGATGCTTTTGCGATACAGAATTGATGGTATTTTGCATGATATTTTTTCTATAGAAAAAGAAGTTGCTGAGGACTTGGTATTTATGATTAAGGTAAAAGCCAAACTTCGAACAGATGTTCATTTTTCTCCCCAAGATGGAAAGATAGGTTTTGCCATAGTAAAAGGAGGTGAGGAAACAACCATTAAAATAGATGCAAGGGTTTCTATTGTTCCAATAACGCACGGTCAAAAAGTAGTTGTTAGACTTCTTGCTCAGCAAAGTAGGGCTTTAACTTTGGAGGAGTTGGGCTTTTCCAAAAAAGATATTGAAAAGTTGCAAAAAGGTTACAGAAGACCATATGGCTTAATACTATCTACTGGCCCCACAGGTTCAGGTAAAACAACAACCCTCTATTCAATGCTTTCAATTTTAAACTCTAGGGAAGTTAATATCACAACAGTTGAAGATCCAGTAGAGTTTAGTATTGATGGGGTTAACCATATACAAATAAATCCAAAGGCTGATTTGACTTTTGTGAATGGTTTGAGAGCTATACTTCGTCAAGATCCAAATATAATTATGGTTGGAGAAATTAGAGATAATGATACTGCAGTTATAACTTCGAATGCAGCATTAACAGGACACTTAGTGCTTTCTACTTTACATGCGAATGATGCCATTTCAACAATACCGAGGTTGCTAAATTTAGGTATAGAACCATTTCTTTTGGCCACAATAGTTAATGTAATAATGTCTCAGAGACTTTGTCGAAGATTATGCCAGCATTGTAAAAAAGAGTATACTCTTGGTAAAGACTTGGTTCAAAGTGAAATGTTGAACGCTCGTCCAGATATTAGCAAATATTTAAAAAAGACGGATAAAATTTACAAATCAGTAGGATGTGATAAATGTAGAAAACGAGGATACAAAGGTAGGATTGGAATATATGAAATTCTTGAAATAACTCCTAATGTTCGAGAGGCTCTTTCCCATAATATGACTACAGATGAAGTTTTTGAAATAGCCAAAAAGGAAGGTTTTAAGCTCATGATTGAAGATGGTATAGAGAAGATAAAGCAGGGTAATATAGATATTTCTGAATTAATGAAAGTAATTTCAATAAAAGAATAAATATGGCTAAAGAAAAAGAAGCAAAAGTAAAGATAGAGGAACA
>SLHS01000021.1 GCA_007136035.1 Patescibacteria group bacterium
AATTAGAAATGTTTCCAGCAATTTGTGATAAATGTAAGAAAAAATGTGAAGTACCTTTTAAACCAAGTCCAGACAAACCAATTTACTGTAGTGATTGTTTTGAAAAAGTTGATGAAAAAAGAACAGAAAAAAAATCATGTGATATGTCTCCTTTAAAAGAAGAATTAAGCAATATTTCTTCTAAATTAGATACGTTGATAGATTTGTTGAGTAAAAAGAAAAAGTAACCCTCTCTTTTTAAAAAGAAAAAAGCCCTAAGTTTTTTTTATTTTACTCAGGGCTTAAAGCCAACTTGCATTAATTTTTAAAGTCAAAGCATTACTTCTTTTTTTCCTTTTTCAAGAGCCTTCTTTGCTAATTCAATCGCTGGATTTATTTTTTCTACAAGATCCTCAGGGATACCATCTTCAAATACTAACTCTGTGTATTCTGGGTGAACCCATTGCAAACGAATTAAATTTCGAAATCTTCCGTCAATAAAATCGGCCGCTAAACTGTAACCTGTTTGGAAATATCCAACACTGCGAAGAGCTTTAAAAGAACCAATATTCGGAGAAAGAACAGCACTAAAGATTGTTTTCAAATTCAAAACATGAACTGCATAATATGTTCTTGCAATGTGACATGCGGAAGCTATTCCCTTCCCCCAATGTTCTTTTTCGTAAATCATAAAACCAGTATAACCACAATGATTTGGTGAAGTAGTTCTCAATGAAGTATTACCTATCAATTCACTGTCATCAAGATATATACCCCAAACAAAATTTTTCTCATCTTTCCGAACCTTTTCCCACCATTCTTCTTCATCATACCAGAAAATGAAATTAAAAACTTAGGGAAAAAATTTTACAGAGTCAACCAATATGTAAATGAAGACGGAGCTAAAATCGTTCGTCCAGGAGGTACTGGAGTGGGCCTTTACGTAGCATTCGGGTTGATAGAACTGTTGGGTGGTACATACAAGATAGAGAGCCAAGAGGGGGAGGGCTCTAATTTTTCCTTTACAATACCCCTTTATACACAACAAGCGAAATCAAATAAAAAAAACGAAGGCACTAAAAATCTTTTCGAAAGAATGAAAATGAAAAATAATTTTACTCCCCTACATAACCACCACAAACATACGTTAAAGTCTCATTATATGGTCCTGTTAAAGCAGTAAAAGAAGCACGAGCTCCATAAGTTATTTGAGAATAAATAGTTTCTGAAGCAGATTCACCGTATAGGAAAAGTCTTGATTGTTCAGTACCCTTACCTATAGCCCCAAAAACACCAGGTGTATCAGATAAAAAATCCTCCATTACACTACCATCAGAACTTTCCACAACCATACCAAAACCTTCATCAGAAAGAAGATTAACTATCCCGTCAACACCAGCAGAGGGAAGAAGATAACCATCGCCTTGAGAATTGTAAAGACCAGCATCCTCCGTTCCTGGACCACCTTGCCCATACACAGTCCAATAAAAACCATCTGTGGATTGAGTTGTAATATTTTGAGTAGAAGTTGTATATGCTCCACCCTGATACAAAACTCCAAAATCAACAAAACCTGACTCTATAGTACAATTTATGCTAAGCGTATCACTAACCATAGCACTTACAAGTATTTCATCACCCTCTAAAAAACTTCTCCTAAAAGAAATATTTTCCCTTTGCAAACCTTCAAATAGTTCTACCGTTATTAAATACTCCCCAGCATCATCCACAGTATTAAAAACCTCAGAATTCTGCTCTATCTCAACACCATAGCTGAAGGTTCCAGTAAGCGAATCCAAACCTTCAATAGTAATATAATCTCCGTTAGCACTTTGATTACAATATCCTAGCAAAGAACCTGGTAATGCATAATCGATTACCCAATCACCAATATCTACAGGAGAAGAAGTCACACCTGTAACATCAAGAGAACCGTTTGTAATACACCAATCACCAAGTTCACCTGGAAAAGAAATCCTCAATTCCGGATTTGTGAAATCATCCATAGGAGTCACAAGAAGAATCATACCTGTAGGACTATTAATTTGCATTTTTTCAAAAAGTAAATAGGTATTACCTAGAGAACTAGCCCTAGATAGATTCAAAAAGAATGAGAAGGTTAAAAAACAAAAGAGAATTGTAAGAGGAAAAACGAGAAAAAAAAACTTGTTCTTCACTTAAAAATCAAATTAAAAGTTATCCAAACCTAAAAAAAGTATAGCCAAAGTATGTAAAAAACACAAACAAATTATGCAAAAAGAAAAGGTAAAGAAGTACAGAAAGCGCAAAGTCCACACAACATAACTATTAAAACAACTATCGTTAAAATAACAACCTTAGGATTACCCTTCTTAACAACCAATGTTTCTTTTCTGTTCGTTACCACTTCTCCTTCTTGAGCCTTTGTCATAAAAAAGTTTTTTAAAATTAATTACTATCTTTCTTAAAAAATTCAAAAAGCAAAGAAAATACAGAAAGAAAGCATACGAGAAAAATCACCAATAAAAAGATCGAAACTGCAACTACTAATACTATCTCACTTAAAGAAAAAATTTCAAAAACTTCCATATTTTCAATTTCACTCAACTCCATTCCTTCTAAACTTTCAAGAGCAGGAAGCAAAAAAAGAATCGGAGTTATTGCCACAACATTATTAAAGGCATGTGTAAAAATTGCCCAAACAAAACCATATTGCATACGAACAAAAGATATCATAAAAGAAAGAAGAAGTTGAGGAGCGATAAGTATGGGGGTAAAAAACCACAAATCCTTGAAATTAATGTCATAGTTCATAATATGCAAGGCTCCAAATAATATTGCCAAAGTATAAAAGAAATACCTAAAATTTCTTCTAAAAAATTTCTCAACAAAAGTAGCTATCTTTTTGTAAGATAAAATTCTAAAAATTAAAAGTGCTGTAAAAAGAATAAACATCGTAGTTGTGATAGTACTTAGCCAAGAATTGAATGTCAGAAAATCTGAAGGTAAAAACGGCAAATCTATTATTGAAAAAAGAAAGAGAGAGAGAAAAGACAAACTCAGAGCCCAATTGAGAGGAGAAAACCTTAAACCTAATCGAAAAGCAATTTCCTCTGAAAGAGGTGCCCAAATAGCAACAAGAAAAAATACTAGAAAATATGGGAAATCCATAACTATCTCCGTAATAACAAAATCCTCTTCACTATAGCCTGCTCGTCCTAGTACTAAATTTGAAAGTATTGCAAAAAACATTGAAAAAACAAAAACTAAAGCCCAAAGACGAACAACATTAAAAAGAATCATCTGCCAAGAAGGCTTATGTGTTACCCCTAAAGTTGGTTTTCTTAAATATACAAGAAATTGTTGGATTAATGGTTTTTTTACAATCACGAGCTTATAATAACAAGAGAGGTAGATTTTCACAAATCGTATATGTTAAACTCGAGAAATAATTTTATTAACCATTTTTTATGTTGAAAACAGCAACCATAGTCATATCCGTAATAATTGTAGCTTTTATACTACTAAATATTTTTGCGATGATTCGTGGTGATATGACTCAACCTACCGTAGATACAAATGAACAAATGACCAATATGGATACTGAATTACTAGAAGAAGCTATAGGGATAGAAGCAGATGAATTTGATATAGAAGTAGTAGAAGAGGGTTCTGGGGAAACTTCAAAGGAGGGAGATACTCTTGTGGTTCACTATACTGGAAGACTTCTTGATGGCACAGTTTTTGACAGCTCAGTAGATAGAGGTGAGCCTTTTGAATTTGTACTTGGGCAAGGTATGGTCATAGAAGGTTGGGAAGAAGGTATGAAGGATATGCAAGAAGGCGAAAAAAGAATTTTAACGATACCTTCATCCTTAGGTTATGGTGAATTTGGTTCACCACCAAATATTCCTGGAAATGCAGGGTTAGAATTCGAAGTTGAATTAATAGAAATTAAATAAAAGTTTCAATCTACTAAAATTTTTGGTATAATCACCTACATAGTTAATATCCCAAAAATTAAATCCGCATTGCAATGAAGTTGAAGGTCAATTCGAAAATTTTTTACCCAGGACACGGACCAGGAGTTATTAAAAGAACACAAAAGATTGATTTCGCTGGAGAAACAAAAAATTACTATGAATTCGAATTTATTAATAACGAACTAACAATTTCTACACCCATAGAAAATGTTGAAAGACTTGGTGTAAGAGCTATTAAAAAACCTCAAGAAATTAAAGATGCAATAAAAGTTTTAACAAAACAACCATCCAAAAAACCGCCAACTTTGAATTACAACGAACTTATGAACGTGATAAAAAAGAAAGATTTATCTGGAGAGATTGAATCTTTTGTTGAAATAATACAATTTTGTAACTTCGTTAAAGAAGAAAGAGATATCGATAATCGTTTAATACCAACAAGCATAGTAAAACATATAAAAAATGCATCTTACTATATCATAGGGGAATTAGCGCTTGCACAAAATATTTCCTACGAAAAAGCCTCAGAGGAATTCTTCAAAATCACAAAAATTTCCGCTGACTAGCCTATCCTAATTAGTCAAATTTATGTTAGAATATGGCATGGAAAGATTATATATTTTTAGGCAGGCTTAGCCATGGCAAAAACCCCAGTAATTCTTAGAAGATCCCCTTTTGTAATGCTCCGACAAATAATTATTTTAGAAATTGGTATAGGTTTAATTTATTTAATTCCCACATTCCTTGAAAGATTAGGCATTATAACAGCTGCTATCTCTCATTCAATTCACTCAAATATACTTTTTGGTATCGCAATGATAGGACTGCAAATATTAATAATAAGCCTTGTTTTTGTAAGATGGTATCTAACAGTTTACACAATCAATAGTTCAAAAATTACCGTAGTACAAAATTTTGTAAGTAGAAAGGAAGAAAATTATAGACTAGATAAAATAGCTTCAATAACTCTAACTCAGAATCTTTTTGACAGAATATTCAAAACAGCTAGATTAATTGGTAGAAATGGTCAAGGAAATACACTATTTGTGCTAAAAAACATTGCTGAGCCAGCGTATAATCTTGCATTAATTGAGCAAATGCAAGGGAAAAAAGAGAAAAAGGCGAATAAGCCTAAAGGAGGACAAAAAGTTAAAAGTATTAAAGAAATTATCAAAAACGGAGAAAGTCAACTTTTAGAATTTAAATCAACTCTTCTTTGGGATAACAAAAAAAAATCTTCAAACAAAGAAATACAACACGCCATAATGAAAACGATAAGTGGTTTTATGAATACACAGGGAGGGACTTTAGTTATAGGGGTTGATGATAAAAAAAATGTTGTAGGTTTGGCAAACGACCTTAAAAACATGAAGAGAAAAGACCTTGATGGTTTTGAAAATTTTTTTAATATGATTTTTACAAATATGATTGGTTTAGAGTTTCGACATTATATTGATATTTCTTTTGAGAAAATTAATAAAAAAGATATTTGTGTCATTAGAGTAAAACCTAGTCCAAAACCTGTGTATCTTAAAGAACAAAAGAATGAAAGTTTTTACATAAGGGCTGGTAATGCAACACACCCTTTGAGAATTAGTGAGGCTACAAGATATATAGAAGACAATTTCAAGAAAAAGAATATTTCTTAAAAAATATTGCCGGACCTGGACTCGAACCAGGATTAACGGTTCCAGAGACCGTCGTCCTACCATTAGACGATCCGGCATC
>SLHS01000008.1 GCA_007136035.1 Patescibacteria group bacterium
ATGCCAAGCAAATGGTACTTGGGCTCAAACATCTTGTGGAACTATAGGTGGTGTACAAAGACGATGCGCAAATGGTTCATGTTATACACCAGATACAGGGTGTGTACATGGTGATACTCGTTGTGCTAATAATACTACTTTAGAAACATGCCAATCAGATGGTACTTGGGCTCGAGTCTCTTGTGGCTCTTTTAGAAGATGTAGAAATGGTGCATGTTATACTCCGTGTAGAAATCATGGTGAGAGTCGTTGTGCTGATGATTTTACACTAGAAACATGCCAATCAGATGGTACTTGGGCTCGAGTCTCTTGTGGAACTATAGGTGGTATACGAAGAAGATGTGCAAATGGTGCATGTTATACACCAGATAATGGAACCACTGAGCGGACCACTGAGCGGACCACTGAGCGGACCACTGAGCGGACCACAACAACATGGAGTCCACCTACGACCACAACTTCATGGACTATGACTTGGACACCACGAACGACCACAACTGCACCACGAACGACAACAACTGTACCACGAACGACAACAACGACTGCACGAACGACAACTTCTCCACCAATTGTAGGTTGTTTATCAAACTCTGATTGTCCTAGAGAAGCTCCACCATATCAAGTTTGTTTTGTTCCTAGAAAAATTTGTTTACTAGGAGATGTAAATAATGATGGTGATATTAGTATGCAAGATTTTGGTTTATTTCGGGAAGATTTCAGATCTTTTAGAGAAAATGGTTGGCACTCAAATTTAAGACGTTCTGATTTTAATGAGGATGGGAGGATTTCTATGGCGGATTACAGTATTTTTGTACAATCTTATCGTATTTTCAGAGGTCTGGACTAATCTTCTTTTAAATGACTTTTCCTTGCTTTTGTAATATAATTCGGCTATGGGAAAGAGAAGGAAGCAAAAAAAAGATCCTGAAATAATAATGGAGTATGATTTTAGTAAGGGGAAAGAGAAGGAGGAAGTTTCTTGTCCTGAAGTTTCTATAGAAGGAGAGAAAGGAGATTTTAAAGAAAAGAAGGGGGTAAAGGTAAGAAATCAAAAAATTGGGAAAAAAGTAGAAAAAACTTCTCGGGGTTCTAAAGTAAAAAGTCGAAGAAAAAAAAGTGAAGCTCAGCGACAAGCACAAAAAAAAGAAGAGCTTAAAAGAAGAATTGAAGCTCCAGTAGATGAAACTATTCAAGAACTTTTGGATTCTGAAAAAACTTTTGTTGGAAATATTACTCGTAATGCTAAAAAATCACTTTTTTCATCATTTTATCCATTCCCTAAGAATATTTCATATTTAAGTATAGGAAGGAAGGAGCCTGTTGTTTTAATAGTTCGACACCATTGGAGTGGTTTGATAACTAAGGGTATTTTAGCTTTACTTGCTTTATTTTTTCCTTTCTTAATATCTTTTTCTGTGCCAACTTGGTTTGAAGGAGCTGTAGGTTCAACATTTTTTTTAATAGGATTGTTCCTTTTTTTTATGATGGTTTCAGCTACAATAGTTTTGGATAGTTTCCTGAAGTGGTTTTTTCAAATGAATGTTATAACAACAAATCGAATTATAGATATTGATTTTGTTAGTATTACAACTCACCGTGTTTCGGAGACAACTTTTGATCAGGTTCAAGATGTCTCTCATAGCCCAGCAGGCCCATTAGCATCATTTTTTGATTATGGTCATCTATATGTCCAAACAGCTGGGGCTAAAAGTGAATTTGAGTTTAACAATATTCCAAGACCTAGGGATATTCAGGATACGATTTTGGATCTTAGAGAGTTAAGAAGAAAGAAATTTTCTAAGGGAGGTTAAGTTTTAAATTGTCAAATAATAATTATGGATTTAGCACATGAAGTTGGAGTAAATGGAGCAGGTATGATTTTTGGTTTTGCTTTTTTGTTTAAAGTGGTATTCGCTATGTTATTAATCCTTTATATCGCTTACAGTTTTTTTTTAGCTTTAAGGGTACGAATTATCGCAGATACTGTAAAAACTCCTTGGAATAATTTCCTCAAAAGACTTGCATTTTTCCATCTTTATGCTGTAATAGTAGTAGGTTCGCTTGCTCTCTTTTTTATAATCATTGCATAATTAATAAAAAATATGGCTTTTGTAAAACAGTTTTTAACTAAAACTCAGCCTTCGGATAATACATCTATGTTTAGATATACTCCCGTATTGCCATCTGGTCAAGTGGAAATATATTCATTGATTTCAATTTCAAATAATGCAGATGTAGAAACCTCGAGGTTTAACAAATTTGTTTGGGATGGTTTTCTTGATGGTTTCCTTTCTAAGGATGAAGATATGATTTCTCGTCTAGAAAATGCAATAGTTGGAGCAGAGTTTAAACTTAAGGAATTAATAAAGCATGATAATATCTTGGAAGAAAAGGGTGTGGATTTAAATTTATCAGTGTTGGTTTTTAAAGGAAATAAGGTTTTTGTTGGAGTTTTGGGTAATCATAAGGTTTTTGTGTGTAAAAATAAGGTGGCAGATATTTCGGAGCTTTTGGAAAGGGGTAAGTCTAGTGTCGGTAGTACTCTTGTTTCTCCTGAAGATGTTTTTGTGATTGTGTATACTGAAAAAAACATTAAAGAAAATTTAGAAAAACTAAAGGACTTTTTTGAAATAGAAAATTTCTTAGAGGGAGTTTTTGAAAAAGAGGAAAGTAAGGGAGGAGCTTTTCTTGCGACGTTAGATGAGATGAAAAAACAGGTAATTGCACCACAAGTAGAAGAAGAGCAAAAGGTTGATATTGAAGTACAAGATGAAGAACCTGTAATAGCTGAAGCTGAAGATATGGAATTAAAGGAGGAGGGAGTGAAAGATGTAAGGAATTTTAAAAAAACACTTCTGGCCTTATGGAGTAAATTGAAGTTGGGATTTGACAAGGTAATTACTTTTTTAAGTGAAAAGCTCTCTGGGGTTTTTGGAAGATTGAAATTTTCTTTACAAAATAAATATGGTAGAAGACGTTGGTTCAAAAAATTACAGTCTATTACATCTATAAAAAACTTTTCAAAAGGAGTAAAGCCTTTTAAGGTTGATGGTTATAAAGAAAAAGAGTTGAGGACAAAGAGATTTGTTACTTTTTTTGTAATATTGATTTTAATTATAGCTGTGTTTTTAGGAGTTAGGGCGACTTTTGAATCTCGTCAGAGTGCTATTTTAGCTGAAGAGCTTGATACCTTGATGGAAGAATGGGAAGATTCTGTACAGAGTGCTGAAAGAATGGAAGAGGTGGAAGAATCATTAGAAATTCTTTCTAGTGTTTCTGAAGATTTTGATGCATATTTAGATGGTTTGGAACAAGAAAATCGCTTAAGGCGTTTGGGGGATGAAGAAAAAGAAAGGATTGAAAATTTCCAAGCGAAACTTTCTAGTGTTGAGGATAGTATTTACAGAATAATACCTCTAAGTGAACAGAAAGGGAATATAGAGTTATTTTTTGATACCAAATTACACTTTGGTAGCAAATCTAATCCTGTGGATTTTGCTATTTCAAGAGATGCTGGTATTGTTGTGGGTGAAATTCTTTATGTTGTAGATGCTGGTGAGAAAGAAGTATATGAGGTTTTTTTGCGTGATGGGGATTTTAGAAAAATATCAGATTCAAATAATCTCATAAAAGAGCCAATGTTTATTGATATTGGTAATAACAAGGATGATTTGGCCCTATATGTATATGATGCTAAAAGTGGAGCTTTGAGAGTAGGTTTGGATGATGATGGAGAATTCAATGATTTTAAAAGTCTTTCGGGTCTAACTCCTAGGGCTCTAGGTGGTGCAGGTGTTAGAGCTTTTGCAGTTTTTGGCCCTACAGATAGCTTAAATTTTTTGGTTCCTAGTGAAAGTAGGATAGTTAGAGCACAAGGTTTTGGTGGTACAACATATAATCTTCCGTCTGAATACATTTCTCATCCTTCTTTTGAGAGTGGAACTGATTTATTTGGAGACCAATATGTCTATGTTCTTTCAACAATAACTAATGGTATTAGGAGATTTGTACCTTTGACGGGTCTAATGTCTCAGCTTTCTATAACAGGTTTGCAAGATGATTTGCAGGGTATTGTGGCGGGGTACACAGGTACAACGATGAATCGTGCTTTTGTTGTATTTGATTCAGAAAACAAAAGGTTTGTTCAATTTACTAAGCCGATTGAAATTGGTGAAAACCTAGTTCATCCTGGTGAAATAGTTTTAAAACATCAGTATGAGTACAGGGGAGAAAGAGAGGATATTTTTGAGAACATGAGAAGTTTAGTTCTTACACATGATGACAAGGAAATGTACGTTTTGGATGGTACAAGAATTTGGAAAATTAATATTGAATAGGAGTTAAATGAAGCCTGTTAAAAATCGTAAAGCATTTTTTGATTATGATATTTTGGAAACTCTAGAGGTAGGTATTGTTTTAAGAGGGTATGAAGTTAAATCTGCAAGACAAGGGGGTTTTTCCTTAAAAGATAGCTATGTTATTGTAAAAGATGAAGAGCTGTTTTTGTTAAATGCTAGTATTGCTAGATACAAATATATGTCAAATGACGAATATGATTCAAACAGAACAAGAAAATTACTCGCAAATAAAAAGCAAATAATCTCTTGGTCTTCGAAAATGAAACAGAACAATTTAACAATAGTGCCTCTAAAAGCTTATACTAAAGGGGAAAAGATAAAGTTAGAAATAGGGTTGGGTAGGGGTAAGAAAAAATATGAGAAGAAAGAGGCGTTGAAGAAAAAAGAGTTAGATAGGCAACTGCATAGAGAAAAAAGGGAGTTTATGATATAATGACCTGTAGTTATTTGTAAATGTTTTAATATGGATAACGAAAGAAAAGATGAATTGCAAAAAGGATTAGAAAACTCTACCTTTGTTGAAAAAGGTGAGGTTTCTGTTGAGACTGTTTCTGAGAGTCCCAAGGTTTTTGTAGAAGAGAAAAGCGTGGAGGATAGAGATGGTGTTGATGTCAAAAAAAATAGTGTTAAAGTAGCGCAAAAATCAACATCTACGGAGAGAAATGGTTTGGGTTATAATATAGATGACAATGAAGAAGATTTTAATGAAATTTCTGACTATACTTCTGCAAATGTATGGCGTAAAGCTCTAAAAGATAAGAAAATAGCCTAATTTTTCTTTCTAGATTATCCCCATTTTTTATGTTATCCTTACATACTTAGTAACGTATTTTTTTTAGTTATGTTTAATATTCTGCCTAACCATATAGAAATATTTTTTAATATATTAGGTCAAGGTATTGGCCCTAGTCCTGTCCCGCTTCCTGATGATAGTTTAGCTGTAGGTGGTCCTTCGGTG
>SLHS01000087.1 GCA_007136035.1 Patescibacteria group bacterium
AAGAAAATAAAAAACTTCTTGAAGATGGTAAACATAAAAAAATAAATACCATTGGTTATAAAGAATTTGGTGAATTTTTTGAAGGCAAAATTTCTCTTCAACAAGTTAAGGAAAAAATATTTGTAAATACTAGACAATTTGCAAAAAAACAAATCACCTGGTTTAAAAAGAATGAAAATGCGATTTGGGTTGAAGATTACGATGAAATTTACAACAATTTAAAATCGTTAATGACAAGTTTGAAATCATAGCCCAAGTATTCTGCTGCAATACGACAATAATTCATACGATCCATAAATATTTCAAAATATTCCATGACTCTACAAAATTTCTTGTCTATTTTTAATTTAAGAGTTATTGTTTTCTTTTTTTTGTCAATCAAAAGTTCATTATCTACCGTAGCATAATTTACTCTATAGTGAATACTTTCTTTGATTTTTTCTAAATCATTTTCTAGAACTCTTTCTCTTCTAACATCTGATTTATCTGCAATCACAGTAATGGCAGATGCAGGATGTGTGAATTTCATACCTTCTTTGTCATGATTCGCAATCACCTGCATTAATATCGTCAAATCTTCTATCTTGATTTTGTTTTGAAATATATTAAAAAACAAAATACTACCGAAATAGTGATGGTGAGTTCTTGAAAGAAAGTTGCCAATATCATGACATAAAGCACCAGTCATAGATAAATCCTGATTGTATTTAGACAAACCTAGGCTTGAAGATATATACTTTGCTCTTTTCGCAACAAACTCTGCATGATTAAAACCATGCTCTGTAAAATCCATTTTCTTTGTTACAAAATAGCTCTTTTTTAACCAACTTAAAACTATCGGATTTTCTTTCACTTGGGTAAATATTGGAAAGTTTTCTGCCGTTTGTTTACATTTTTTATGAATAATTCTACCCATTTTATACTAAGACTTTTCTATTTTCTTTTTACCAAAATACTTTTGTAAAACTTCAGGGATATCAACACTCCCATCTTCATTTTGATATGTCTCTAACAAAGCAACCATCAGTCTACTTGTTGCAAGACCTGAAGCATTTAACATATGTACAAACTTTGTCCCATCACTTTTACTCTTGTATCTAATATTACCTCTTCTAGCCTGATAATCTTTTACATTCGAAACAGAACTAACTTCATAATATTGCTCCATAGATGGTATCCAAACTTCAACATCGTAAGTTCTTGCTGCAGGTGCCGAACAATCTCCAGCTGCAAGTTTTGAAATTCTGTAATGAAGATTTAATTTTTTAACAAGATTAGCTGCCTTCCCGACAAGTTCCTCAAATGCTTTCGGTGATTGTTCATGAGTGGTGTACTGAAACATCTCTACTTTGTTAAACTGGTGTGTTCTCATTAATCCTCTCTCATTTGCCCGGTAACTACCTGCTTCTCTCCTATAACAAGGGGTATAAGCGAAGAATTTTTTAGGCAAATCCTTTTCGTCTAAAATCTCATCTCTGTATATGTTAACCAGCGCTGTTTCTGCTGTAGGGAGAAGACAATTACCATCCTGTACCCAATATACATCATCTCTGAATTTTGGAAGTTGACCAGCAGTATACGCAGAATCTTCAACAAGCAAATGCGGTGGAAGAATCATTTCATAATTATCCTCTAAGTGTGTATCTATGAAAAAATTAATCAAAGCCCACTCCAATTTAGCACCTTCACCTACATACATAGCAAACTGTGAACCAGCTAATTTAGCTGCTCTTTCAAAATCTACAAGATTCATATTCTCACAGATTTCAACATGATCTTTAATTTTAAAATCAAAATTCCTTTTTTCTCCAACTTCCTCAACAACAACATTGTTTTCTTTTTCTCCAGCAGGAACATCTTCATCTGGGATATTGGGCAAAACTTCCAATTTAGTTCTTAAAGCATCCTCCAATTCCTTAACCTGCATCTCCAATTTCTTAACTTCTTGAGAAACCTCCTTTAGTTCATCAATCTTTTTCTTAAAACCTTCAGATCCTTTTTCCATCTTAGCCATTTCATCATTAAAACCTTTTTGTTTAGCTCTAAGTTCTTCAAATTCTCTCTTCTTTTTTTTCACTTCTTCATAAAGGGAAACAATCTCATCAAGGTTAAATTCATCAGCCCCCATTCTCTTTAAAAGAGCCTTTTTAACAAAATCAGATTTTTCAGCTATTAATTTTGCATCTAACATATTAAGATATTTTAATACTTTTACTTTTTTTTAGCAATTTTTGTCTCATATTCTTTCTCTATTTCCTTAAGTTTCCACATAAAGAGTTTACCCCTATTTTTTGCATTTGGATAGTCGATAGCAAAAGAAAAAGCCTGTTCCATCCAAGCCCTTGGTTTTTCTTTAGCAAGCTTTATATACAAACTTACAGATTTTAATTCCCCGAGTTTATAAGCTATACGATAACCGTAATCTTGAAATTCTTTTGAAACATACTTATGTCTATTTGTAAAATCTTTCTTAAAATCTCCATCTTTTTTCATTAGGTCTTTTACACTATCCATATAACTATTTTAATAAATCTGGTCTTTTTAATTTAGTAATTTTTTTTGCCTCTTTCTCCCTCCACTTTTTTATTTCTTCATGATTACCACTAAGTAAAATTTCTGGTACTTTCATACCATCATAATTCTCTGGTCTAGTATATTGGGGATATTCTAAAGTATCATTTTCAAAAGATTCATCTTGAGATGAATTTTCATTTCCCAAAACACCAGGAATTAATCTTAAGTATGCATCAACGAAGACAAGAGCTGGAAGCTCACCACCAGAAAGTACAAAATCACCTATTGAAATTTCATAATCAACAAGGCTTTCATAAACCCTTTCATCCATCCCTTCATAATGCCCGGCAATTAAAATATAGTGTTCGCTTTCTTCATTTAAATACTTCTTTAGTTTTTTTTGATTTAATGTGTCCCCTCTAGGCGTCATAGCTATAACTTTGGAGCCAGTTTTTCGCAAATCCTTAATTGCTCTATCTATTGGTTCTATTTTCATAACCATTCCTGCACCTCCACCATAGGGAGTATCATCTACCTTCCTATGCTTATCATGTGTCCAATTTCTAAGATCAAAAACTCTAATTTTAACATCACCTTTTTCTTGAGCAATGCGAAAAATTCCTTCTTTGAGAAAATTGCTAACACTTTTAGGAAAAATTGTAATAATGTCAAATTGTATCATTTGGAATTTTTTTAATATAATAAGTACCGCCACTGGGAATTGAACCCAGGTTTTATGATTGAGAATCATATGTCCTAACCACTAGACGATGGCGGCTTCACTGTGTTAGGGTGTCATTTTAACACAAATTGACATTTTCAGAAAGTTATATATAATATAGCGTCCTATGATAAAAAAGAAAGAAAAACAAAAAGTAAAACTTACAAAACATGGTCTGGAAAAGCTCAAAAAAGAGTTGGACTATAGGCGTAATGTTCGTAGAAAAGAAATAAATGAAGTAATCCGGTCTGCTGTTGAAGAGGGAGATTTAAGCGAAAACGATGAGTACAGTCTTGCTTTGGAGGATTCGTATGCGAATAACGCAAAGATAGAAGAGCTAATGGATATTATTAAAAATGCTGAAGTCGTTAAAGATTGTAATAGTACCAAAGCCATCTGTATTGGACACAAGGTAACACTAAATGCAGAAAACGGGGACAAAATGGAGGTTCACCTTGTTGGGGATACAGAAGCAAATCCTCTTAAAAAGCGCATTTCTAGTACATCCCCTATGGGATCAGCGCTAATGGGTAAATCAGTTAAAGATAAAGTAGAAATAGATTCACCTTCGGGGAAAAAGAAATATACCATCGTAAAAATAGATACCCCATCAAATTAAGGAGAAACAAGAGTTCCTGAATTTAATAGTTTTACAATATCAACATTCAAATTGCCACCAGAAACTCTAAAAGCTATTTTTTCCTCTTTACAAAACAATGAACACTCTATATCTATTGGAGCATTCATACTTGGTTTGTGTTTGTATCCTATTTGGTTATAGAAGATTTTAATGTACTCTTCCCATACAAGATTTTTAAAAGGCTCAGGATTATCACCTTTGTTAGGATCAGAAGAGTATATATAATCTATATTAGAAATTTTATGGACAATCTTAAGATTCAAATTACTTGCAATATTAGCAGCTACCATATCTGTACTCCAACCTTCTACAACACCACCTATAATTGCACCTTTTGTGTTTTGTTTAATAGCTGTACAAAGCTCCGTTATAGATTCAAAATATACAATATCTTTACTATTGAACAGTCCTGAAAACATCATTGCGTTAACTCGCGTCACTTTTATACCCATTCTATGTTTAGAAGAATCGGATTTAATATACTCTTTTACTTGATTTAACAAAAATCTACCTATTTTTCCTCCACCAACAACAAAAATAACTTTTTCATAGTTTTTTTGATTTTCAAACCAATTTATAACTTTTTCAAGAAACTCTATATTTATTCTCAAATCATCATCGTAGAATACCGAACCTCCAATTTTAATAACAATTGAATTCATAACTACAAAGAAAATATTAAAATTAAAATCATTACAGCATAAATTATAGGAGAAAAATAGTCTATCCATCTAGTATATCCTTCTAAGCGTATAGTCCACATAGCTACTACTAAATAAAAAGCTACTGTAAGAACAGCAGAAAAGATGAATATATTAAAGCCTACTATTAAATTACCTACTACAAACAAAAGTAGTGTAGAAGAAAGTATCAATATATAACCTTGCAAACAGAGTTGATTATTTAACACTAGTTTGTAAACTAGTAGCAAAATACCCAAGCCTGCAGCAAAATATACTCCTTGTGTTCCGATAATTCCATAACTAGTTGCAGAAAGTAAGATTAAGAAAAAAAGCATTATGAGAACAGCATCGTAAACAATTTTTGTAAGTGAGGAGATATAGTGAATTTTCTCATATGAGGTTCGCACATGTATTAGTAAAACTAAAAGTATTGCACCAAATGAAAGAATTATGAAAATATTCAAAATCTCCGATTTGCTAAAAAAAATCGTAAATGCTACAGAGAGATAGAAAAGGCAGGGTAGAATGAAAAACTTGAAAAATTTCTCCTCCAACCTGACCTTTAAAAGAACTTCACCGTATCTTTTAACCTTTTTGTTTGCATAAAGTAAATATACAGCTAAAAACCAAACCAACAGAAGGAAAAGTCCTAATCCTGTGATTATAAAAAAATTGGGGAAACTCAATATGAAATATGTTGAATTTAAAATAAACAATAGAGCCATTAAAAAAAGCATCACTATTATCTCT
>SLHS01000080.1 GCA_007136035.1 Patescibacteria group bacterium
ATATTCCTGTTTTTCTAGGAATATCTTCTAACTTTTGTTTTGTCGTATTAGTCATATGAAGCAAACTTCTTAATACATTCCAATATCTCAGGAGATTTTTTAATTTTGTGTTTCAAAACCATAGTTTTTTTGTCATCTTTTTTATGAATAACTATTCTAACAGGATTATCTCCAGGATTGTTTCTAATCTTTTCTCTAAGGTTTTTTAAATCATCCCCATCATGCACATCATTAACTTTAAATGTTACACCATCAAAATTATCTCCGTATTTTTCTAAATCTATTTCTTTCATTTTTATTAATATAATCGAATAAAAATCATCCTTCCTATTTACTCTACCGACAAACCCCATTGGTACATTTAATTTAAACATTTCTTTTAGTTCACCGTATTTTTTGGGAAAAGCCACTACTTCAATATTCCCTGTTTTATCTTCAACAATTAAAATAGCCATGTTTTCGTTTTTCCTTGTTGTAACACGCCTTATTTTTGTTATTAAGCCAACGATGACAACACTATCACCATCATTTAAATCTTTTAGATCTTTGATGTTTTGGATGCCTTTTTCTTTAAGAAAAAGCTCCAAAGAATCCAAAGGATGGCTTGAAAAGTAAAGGCCTATTAACTCCTTTTCCCATTCTAATTTTTGCGTAACTGGCGTTGATTCAATTTTGGGCAACGGTGTAGGTTGTTCTATATTCCTTTTAGCCTCTTTTTTACCTGAAAATAAATCAAATTGCCCAAGAATAGAATTATCCTTTTCTCTTTTGTATCTGTTATAAAGACCCTCCAAACTATTTAAAAGTGCATTTCGATCACCAAATGAATCAAACGCCCCAACTTTTATTAAACATTCAATCGTTTTTGTCTGAATCTTTTTGGCAATCATTCTATAGAGAAAATCATCCAAATTTAAAAACGGACCATTTTCACTCCTTTCAAGAACTATTTCTTTGACAATATCCTCACCAACGTTTTTTATAGCTACAAGCCCAAAACGAATATTTTTTTCATCTTCTATGGTAAAATCTGTGTTACTAAGATTAATATCTGGAGGTAATACCTGAATCCCTAATCTTTTACACTCTTCTAAGTCAGTAACCACCCTATCAAAATTATCTAAATCCCCTTCTAAAAGTGATGCCATAAATTCTAGTGGATAATTAGCTTTTAAATAGGCTGTCCAGTACGAAACTAAAGCGTATGAAGCACTATGAGCTTTATTAAAGCCATAATTAGCAAATTGTAAAAGTTTTTCCCATACCTCCTCAACCGATTCTTTTTTAAAACCTTTTTTTTGTGCCCCTTCTATGAAAACTGGTTTTTCAGCATTCATAATATCCATTTTTTTCTTCCCCATAGCTCTTCTAAGAATATCTGCACTTCCCATAGAATATCCAGCAATATCTACTGCTATCCTAATAACTTGTTCCTGATAGGTTATAACTCCATTAGTAACCTCAAGAATAGGTTTAAGAGCTGGAAAAAGATATTTTGGTCGTTTTTCCCCAGATTTCACAGCTGCATACTCTGGTATAAATTGCATTGGACCAGGCCTATATGCTGCAAGAATATAACTTATATCTTCTAGAGAATCGGGTTTTGTCATTTTTATAGTTTTTCTCATACCTTCGCTCTCTAGTTGAAAAACTCCAATTGTTTGACCTTCCCTTAATAAACAAAAAGCTTTTGTATCATGAGTATCTATTTTTAGAAGGTTTATATCTTCGTCTTTATCTTCCTTGATTCTTTCTATCGTCCGTCCTATAACGTTTAAATTTCTTAAACCTAAAAAATCAAATTTCATAAGTCCTAGAGGCTCCAAATCCGTCATTTCATATTGACTCATTCCTATGCCTTCTCCATGAGCATCTTTTTGAATTGGCACATAATCAACTACTGGAGTTGGAGTTATAATAATTCCACATGCATGTGTTGAAATACCTCTACACATGCCTGCTACTTTTCTCACAATTTCTACCATTTCTAACAAATCAGAAGAGGAATGAACCATATCTTTAAATTCAGGGTTGTTTTCAAGCATGTAGTCAATATTTTGTGCCTTACCAAAGACAATCTCCACCATTTTAGAAAGCTGGTCAGCTATCTGTAAATCAATCCCAAGCACTCTTGAAACATCTCTAATAGCTTGTCTTGTTTGTAATTTACTAAAAGTGGCTATTTGCTTTACATTTTCTAAACCGTATTTCTCTATGGCGTATTGAACAACCTCATCTCTTCTTTTATCTGCAATGTCTATATCAAAATCGGGAGGAGACTCCCTTTCAGGATTTAAAAATCTTTCAAAATAAAGCTCCCACCCTATTGGCTCAATGTGGGTTATCCCTATACAATATGCTACCACAGAGCCACAACCTGAGCCCCTCATACCAACAACAATATTATTATCTCTGCAAAAATGAACAAAATCCATCATCACAAGAAAATAGTGATTATAGCCTTTATCATCAATCACTTTTAATTCATAATCTATCCTTTCTTTTAATTCCCTTGTCATTTTCCCGTATTTCTCCTTACAGCCCTCATAAGTAAGTTTTTTTAAATATTCAAAAGGTGTTTTATTTTTAGGCAAATCCAAATATTCAGGTTCTACTCTTTCAAAATCTATTGAATATTCCTCTACCATATCAGCTATTTTTACAGAATTTTCTACAGCCTCTGGGATATCATGAAAAAGTTTTTCCATTTCTTCAGGAGTTTTTACATAAAATTCATCTGTTTCTAGCTGCTCTCTAGTAGGATCATCTATCGTTTTACCATCTCTAATACACCACAATATTTCTTGAATTCTAGAATCTTCTTTTTTAAGATAATGTGAATCACAAGTAGCAATCAATGGAAGTTTGTTTTTTTTAGAAATATCAATTAACTGTTCATTTATTTTTTCTTGCTCTTCCATACCATTTCTCTGTATTTCTACATAAAACCTATCCTTGAACAGTTTTGAATATTTTTGTAAATTTTCCTCTGCTAGTTTGGTATTCCCATCGACCAAAGGTTTTGCAATAATACCTCCAAGACAGCCAGAAAGCATGATAAGACCTTGGTGATGTTTTTTAAGAAATTCGTAATCTACACGAGGTTTGTAATAAAAACCGTCAATATGACCCTTTGAAACTATTTTAAGCAAATTTTTGTATCCTTCAAGATTTTTTGCTAAAAGGACAGCATGAAAATATTTGTTGTCTATACCATATTCTTTATCTTCAAGACTTCTTGGAGCTATATATATTTCACTACCAATAATTGGTTTTAAACCTTCAGCTCTTAAAGCACTATGAAATTTGAATGCTCCATACAAATTACCATGATCTGTAATTGCGCATGCGTTCATTTTGTTCTCTTTGAGAAAATCGACTAAGGTATCTAAGCGTATAGCCCCATCTAAAAGAGAATATTCCGTATGTGTATGCAGATGTACAAAAGACATAAAAATTTTTAATATGAAAACATGACTATATAGATTGTAAGTTTTAAATTTCTTTTTGTAAACATTAGTATTCAAATAATTTAAAAATATGATATATTGAAACATATGAATATTCTTGATACTTGGAACAAACCTATAACTAGATTTTGGTTCATTTTTTCGCTATTTCTTTTAATAACTTTGTTATTTGGAAGCCCTATCCAAAACTCTATCGAGAATATATTATTGAGTGGTGCCAAAGTACATAGTCAATCATACGATTTAGCACTATTACCACTACCCAAACAAAAATACAGGGACAATATAGATAGATATTCGTTAATTAACGCTTCATTAGATCATAGGGGAGAAAATATCTCGTCAACTCTTCAAGATCGAGGTCTTATTACTGTTGATGCTAGAGCTACAGCTCTTAGACAATTTTTATCTGATTACAATTCCCCAATGGCACCTTATGCTAATACTTTTGTTGAACAAGCGGATGAATATGGTTTAGATTGGAGACTAGTCGCTGCTATCTCTGGAGTTGAATCAGCTTTTGGTGTTATTCCAGTGAGGGCAAACAATGCTTGGGGATGGAAAGGTGGAGCTGATGGAGATTTTAATGCATTTGATTCTTGGGAACATGGCATTGAAGTTGTTACTAGAAGACTTGCACTTGGGTATGGAACACATATGACACCCTTCGAAATTGAACCAATATATTGCCCACCTTGTGCTCAAAATCCAGCTCACTTGTGGGCAAACGGAGTTATAAAATTCAAGAACCAAATAGATATGTATCTATATGGATTTTAATTGTGAAAAACTAATAAAATGCTTAAATTATTAGCAAAAATAGCGTACACAGTAGTACTTCTAGCACAGCTCTTGGTTTCTTTGAGATTTGTTTTGAAATTTGTTGACGCTGATCCTGAAAATGCTTTTTCTAGACGAGTTTTTGAAAGCAGTAAGCCAATAGTAGAACCTTTTAAAGGTTTAGTGCAAGAATATTACCAAATAGGTAATTTCGATGTTGAATTAACATCATTAATTGCAATAATTTGTCTTGGTTTGGTAGCTTATGCCTTCAAACAAATGGTAAAAACATTCTGAAATTAGGCCTTTTTATGGTATAATCCCCCCTATGAGAAAAATAGACCTTAGGAAGACTTCTGGGCTGAATTTGATTTACGAAAAAGACTCTTTCAGATTCGAGAAGGTCTCATATACCAAAAACAAAGTAATGACAATAGATGATATGAGGGAGCAAATACTAAATGAAGATTTGCAAAGCCCCGAGGTCTTTTATACGAAATATTCTAACCTAGACTCTGAAGGAGTTTTTAAGAACAAGAAAATTAAAATAAACCTTCTTTGTATACCCTCAAATGTTGCTGGTATTGAATATGTAAAAACAAAAGCGACAGAATGTTCTACACATAATAAGGTTGTAGAAATTATCTCTGGTGGTGGAATGATCTTAATACAAAATTTCTCATCCTTGCAAGAAGAAAGTACTGTAGTGTTAATAAAGGTTAAATCCACAGAAAAAATAATTATTCCAGCAAAACACTCTTATAGCCTCATTAATAATAGGGCAACACCACTAATAGCTTTAGAGTTTTTGTCCTCTAAAGCTAAAAACAATTTGACACTTGATGAAATGCGGGGCATGGCATATTATGTAATAAGAAAAAATGCAAAACAAGAGATAGTACGTAATCCTTGGTATAAAATAGTTAATACAAAGAAAAAAGTTGATTGGAATAAGTTATACAAAAAATGTAATATCACTCCTAGGACACCTTTCAGCAGACAAATTCTTAGGAAATATACAAAATTTGATTGGTTACTTAATCCTGCCAAAAATTCTGATTCTTGTCTTTCTCTTTAGCTTTTTCACAAACAATCAATCTTTAGCAAATGAACAAATTTCTGAAGAAGCAGAAATTTACTATACTATAAATGAAGAGGGCGATATTTCATTTAAATATTTGTTTCATCTCTCTGTAGAAGCAGGATTTTCTACAGCGATATCAAGATATACCCTATCCTTCCCCTTTAAAGATATAGATTTCGAAACTATAAAATCAAATGGAGAAAATTTACGAGGACATAGAGAAACCGGAGATGGTACCATGCAATTGGTATTAGAGCTGAATGAGAAAATTTTAAATCACAAAAATCCAATATTTATAGAACTTGAAGGAAAAGTGAAAACTTCTTTGATTAAAGAAGTTGCTGGAAACAAGGTTTTGATATTACCGGGTACTATGAGTAGTGTTGATGTTAAGAAGGTGGAGATTGAATATCCCAACTCGTTTGGTGAAATTACTAACTTCAACAATAAATGGATAGTACAATACGATGAAGAAGTCATTACTTTAAAAAGTTTCGACGCTGGGAAAGTTATAAATTTATTTTGGGGGGACAAAATAGTTTACAATTTTGAAATTAATAAAAGACTTTTTAACACACCAGAAGATCCAAAAAGAACATTTGACTTGAATATACCCAAATCTCATGGCAATCAAAAAGTATTGTTTTCTAAAATAGAACCTTTACCCGATTTCGCATATCAAGATGGGGAAGGGAACATTTTTTTCTCCTATGAAATACCAACAAACACCGAAATCGATATCATTATTAATGGACAAATAGAGATAGATCTAGCAAAAGAAATGGATAGCAACGATTTGGAAATATTCCAAAAACCTATTCTCACTGAAACAAAAGGTTATTGGCTTCTAGATGAGGCATATGAACTAAACAGATTAAAAATTCATCTTGCTCGAAACGGGATTACAGAAGATAGTATCGATAATATGAATTCCGAAACCAAACAAATATTTTACAGAGAGGTATATGATTATGTTATAAATCGTCTTGAATTAGCAGATTTTAAAGCTACTTCAATGGAGAGCTATGTCAGACAAGGAGCTAATCATGCTGTCAAAAATAGGACAAATGCTTCACCAGAAGACTACGTTGATGTTTTAAGTGCGATATACCGCAGTTATGGTGTACCAACAAGGATGATAGAGGGATATGTTCATATGCTTAACAAAAATTTTTATCATACTTGGTTAGAATTTTGGTGTGAAGACAAAGGTTGGAGAAGTGTAGATCCAGCATTAGAAAATTATTCTAAGGCTGATTATTTCGAAGCTGAATTGACCAATCATGTAGTTATACTCTCAAGAAGTTATAATTATATTCGTCCTAGAATAGTTTTTTTTGATAAAGATGAATTTCAAATAGAATTTGCCCCAAATAAAAATACTGAACTACTTAGTGTTAAAAATACTGCTCGTATAAATCCTCTTAAAAAAGCACAAGAGGATGTTATGGGCATTTTGACAATTGAAAATACGGGAAATACCATAATTTCAATGCGAAACTTTTTAGAGCAAGAAAACATTTCTTTTAGCAACCATAATGCTCTTCAACTTATAGTACCTGGTCAAAGTTTAGACCTACCCTTTATATATGATTCGAGTTCTACAGGATACCGAGAAGATTTGTATATAGAATACACTTCCATAAATGAAGAAACACTCTTGAACCCTTTTAATCTCGACATCAAAGAACAACAATTTTGGTGGTGGAATTCTCTTGTAATTTCTTTAAAATACACATCTATAGCTATTATTGTTTACATTTCCTATATAATTTTATCTAGATTCTTTAAATGGATCGAGAAATATTACCAATAATTTTAATCTTTGTTTTTTTACTACTAGTAGGTCTCGTTATTTATCTTAATAACACCTCTAGAATTAATGACACATTGAGACAAAAAGTTTGGAATGATGTCTTACAAATAAAAAAAATGCTGGACACCAAAAACCCATTAATATATCGTGATATAATTGTCAGATTAGATGCGCTTTTAGGTAAATCTTTAAGACTGTATTACAATAATTCCGAAAGTTGTGGTACAAATCTGAAACAAGCAAGGGACTTGTTTGATAGAGATGAGTACAATAAAATCTGGAAAGCTCACAAACTTCGGAATATTGTAGTTCATGAAAATAAAGAAATTACTTCTTTAGAAATAGAAGAATCATATGATATTATTAGTTTAGCTATTAAAAAGCTATTGTATGAAAAGTAATAAATTTTTAACAATTTTATTTTTTACTTTGCTGTTTTTCTTTCAGCAAGGCGTAGTTTATTCACTTGAAGAAAGAGTTTTAACAGAGCAATATTTTCAAGTAGAATATGAAATCGGGCGTCAGTCTGTCTGGAACAATTCAATACCACTAAACATTTACATAACCCCCCATTCTGATTTTAATCGGGTTGAAATTACATTCGGTTATGGTGGAATGACTGAAGTTAGATATAGGGGGCCTCAATTTTTTCCTGTTAAGGCGGGAGAAACATATAATGTACAAGCAAGAGTATATCCAAAAGAAAGAGGTACACATCACGTAACTATCAACGCTATAGCGTGGGAGTATGATACAAACTATACTTCAAGTGCATCAGCTAATATCCCCGTTGATGAAAATTTGCAGATTATACCGCAAACACAAGCATACAAAATATTAAATGTATTCAAATATATCTTTATAACTCTTATCGTCATAGGAATAGGTATTGGGGCATATTTTCTAACTTTGAAAAATATAGAGAAAATCAAAAAATGGTTAGAGCCTGAATACTAAAATCATCCCTTAGGAGTAACAGGTGGTAGTTTGCATTCCTTCTTAATTTCCTCTAAAAGAACCTCTCTGGTTTCTTCTAGCTCCTGTGCAAAAGTTTTAATCTCAAAAGTTAGCTTATCTATCTTACTAATCAATGAAGCTTCTTTGGTGTCTTCTTCTAAAAAATAACTTATCGGTTTACCTAATTCTGCAGATATTTTTAAGAGTGTGTCCAACGGAGGATATGTTCTACCACTTTCATATGCACTAATAGCTTTATCAGATAAGCCAAGCATCATACCTAATTTACGTTGCGAAATATTTTTAGTTTCTCTTGCGGCTTTTAATTTTCCTGGAAATTTGTCTAGCATTTTTAAAGTAATATAAATTAACTATTTTCAAATTGACAATCTATCTTTTTTTTAAGTTCTTCAATATGTAAATTCTTTTCTTTTAAAAGAATCTCCATTTGTTTAAGACTCTCTTCTTTGTCAGATATTTTCCCTTCCAAAGCATTTATTTTCGACTTTGCTTCTTCAAGTAAGTTTTTAGTTTTTTTGTATTCTCTTCCATCCTGTATTAATTTTTTATGTTCATCACTTTCTAATAGCTCCGCTCTAATAGTTTTTTCATCCATTGATGAGTATTTGTAATAGTTTAAGTCTCTAGTGTCAGGTTCTCTACATAGAATATCATTAAAAGCCTTTTCTATAATTTTAACTCGCTCTTTTGGAGATAATTTCGAAGATGAGCCCGACTTCTCATCAAGCCCCTTCATCCAATGTGCTGGAATAATACCATCTAAATTTTTTGATCTTTTACTATTGTCCACGATGGAGATTGTACCAATTCAGAGAAATTAAATCTAGACCTCTATCATTAGTAGAGCCCCCCACAAAGATATGTTAGCGTTTCTGAATATTCTCCAACTTCAGTCCCAACACCTGCTCTAGCCACTAAAGTAATACTTATATTTGACGAGGCAGGTGATTCTTCATAAAAAATTAAACGTGAATTTGAAGATCCTGAATTTATGGCTCCGAAGATACCTGGGACATTATCAAAATTATCAGGTATATTACCTGAAGCAGAGCTAACATTAAGACCAAACCCATAATTTTGAGATAAATTTATGATAGTACTACCTGTAGAGGGGATTAAACTTGTAGGTAGAGTTGATTTCCATAAGCCAGCATTTGTACCATCCCCTTGACCAAAAACGGCCCAATAATAGCCATCCACTAGGTTGGTTTCTATAGAAAGAGAATGTTGTTTTGTAATATAATTGCCATCTCTAGGTAGTGTCCCAAAAGAGAGATTTGTATCTGAAATAACACATGAAATTGTACTTAAATCAGAAACAAAAGCCGAGAGACTAACACCATCAGCTTCTATTAAATTAATTGCCACTTCTATAGTAGCTTGTGTTGCTCCATCATCTAATTCTATCGCTACTTTCTTATTACCATCCAAAGAACTTGTTGTAAAATTAGAAGATCTCTCAAAAAGTATTCCATATGATACTCCGGAATTTAATCCCCCTACATTCTCAACAACAATTTTGTCATAGATTTCCTCTTCCACATCACCCGGTATACATGTAGTTTCGAAAGAACCTGATGTAGGTAACTCGACATCTATAGACCAAGAACCCATATCCACAGGGGAAGAAACCACACCTGTAACACTTAACGAAGATTCTTCCAAACACCACTCTCCAATATCTGTAAGAAAAGTAAGAGTTAATTCACCCTCAGAAGAAAAATTAGAATTGGGGGTAAACATCAAAATCATTTCTGTTTCTACGTCAACTTGCATCCTTTCAATAAAAAGATAAGCCCTTTCCAAACCTGAAGCCTGCAAAGTAGAAAGGTAAACGAAAGCAAAAAACGTACACAAAATTGAGGCTAGCAAAATTTTGAACATCTCTATATTAACATTATTTATTATACTTCATGGTATAAAAGGAAGTTATTTTTGTCAATTAAAGAAGCTGGAGCGAGAGACGGGATTCGAACCCGCAACCTTCTCCTTGGAAGGGAGACATTCTAGCCAATTGAACTACTCTCGCAAGAATTACTTTTCTTTTTCTTCGCTTTTTAACTCTTTCTCTCCTTCATCATCATTTATCTCCTGAACTTCATCTTGCTCTTCTGTATACAATCCCCTTTCAGAACCCGCTTTAACT
This sequence comes from Patescibacteria group bacterium, assembly GCA_007136035.1. Lineage (GTDB taxonomy): Bacteria > Patescibacteriota > Dojkabacteria > SC72 > T1SED10-24 > PWIP01. Next base: position 10,275 of record SLHS01000080.1, read on the forward strand.
TTCATCGCTTTTTTACCAACCCTTTTTCTCATATAATACAATTTCGATCTTCTGCTACTCCCCTTTTTCACAACTTTAAGTTTTTCCAATTCAGGAGAATGGAGAGGTATTATCTTTTCAACTCCAATTCCATATGAAATTTTTCTAACTACAATATTTTTGCTCAAACCAACACCCTTAATTGAAAGAACAATTCCTTTAAAAACCTGTGTTCTTTCTTTACTACCTTCTTTTATCTTTAAGTGTAATTCGACAGTATCACCAACATTTATCTCTGGCAAATCTTTGTAGTACTTACTCTCAACTTTTTTTAATATTTTACTGTCCATATATACACATTGTAAATTTAGCTATATTCTTCTGGAATGGATGATTATAGAATAATTTACGAAAATATGCCACAATATAGCAAAACAATTTTAATATATAAACAGTGAAATACAAAAAGAAGGTTTTATTGGTGATTTTGGATGGTCTTGGGGTTGCACCAAAATCTCAGGGGAATGCTGTAACGCTAGCAAATCCAGAGAACTTAGCTAAATTGTGGGAAGTTTATCCAAGAACCTATTTAGACGCTTCAGGCGAAACAGTAGGTTTGCTAGAAAATACTAATGGAAATAGTGAAGTAGGACATTTAACTATTGGATCTGGAAAAGCACACTATCAAAATTTATTAAAAATTAATAATGCCATCAAAAAAGGCGTCTTTTTCTCTAACCAAACACTATTAAATCTTCTCAAACATAGTAAAAACAACAATAGCAAGATACACTTAATGGGTTGCTTAAGTGATGGTGCTGTACATTCACACATTAATCATTTCATAGCAGTACTAGAATTTCTTAAAAAAGAAAATTTTAGTGGAAAAGTTTTGGTCCATGTTTTTACCGATGGTAGAGATACTCCTCAAAGATCTTCCAAAAAATATCTATCTTTACTTGAAGGGAAAATGAAAGAATATGGGATCGGAAGAATAGCTACCGTATGTGGTAGAGCCTATGCTATGGATAGGAATCGAATCATGCACAGAACACAAAGAGCTGCAAAACTACTTCTAAAAGGGATAGGAGAACATACGAGAGATTGGAGCACAGCTATAGATAAAGCATACAATAAAGGACAAACGGATGAATATATAAATCCAGTATGTATTTTTGAAAAAAGCCCTGAAGAATCAATAATCAAAGACAACGATGCTATTCTTTTTATGAATTTTAGACCTGATAGAGCCTTACAAATAAGTAAGGAGATAACCCAAAGTAAATTAAGAAATCTTTTTTTTGTGGGGATGGCGGAATATGAAAAGAATTATCCAAAAAACATTGTCTTCCCCAAAGAATACCTTTCATTACCCCTTGGAAGAATTATCTCTGAAGCTGGACATAGACAATTTAGACTAGCTGAATCAGAAAAGTTTCCTCACGTTACATACTTTTTCAACGGAGGACAACCTATACAATATCCGGGAGAAGAAAGAGAAACTATTCCTTCACCTGACGTTATCACGTATGACTTGAAACCCGAAATGAGTGCCTACAAGATACTAGGTAAATTTAAAGAAACTATACAAAAAGGACGAAAAGATTTTAAATTCTCAGTAATTAATTTGGCTAATTGTGATATGGTAGGACACACGGGTAATATTAATGCCGCAACTAAAGCCGTTAAAGTTGTAGATGATGTAACTATGCAAATGGTTAAATCTGCTAAAGCTTTTGGCTGGACAGTTATTATTACTGCAGACCACGGTAATATTGAAAGGATGATAGAGCCTTCAACACAATTACCAAATACTGAACACACACAAAATCCTGTTCCATTTTTAATAATAGACGATGAAGTAAAAAGAAAAAATCCAGTTCAATTAAAACTCGGCCATTTGACGGATGTGGCTCCTACAATACTGAAACTAATGAATATCGAAAGACCTAGTAATATAACAGGAAAGAGTTTGATATAGCTTGACATTTGTTCATAATTTAACAATACTATAATTAAACTATATGGATAATATACTGCTCAACCCTTTAAACAAAAAAATATTGCTCATGGTAATAGTGGTTTTTTTCGTCGGACTGCTAACGACTGGATTCCAACATAGTAGTGGCGGGCATCAAAAGGTTTATACATACGAAAATAAAGAGGGAAACTCCGAAAAACTACTCGGTGAAAAAACAATAGATTACAAAAGTCCTTTAGATATTGAGTTTTTACCACTAGTGGAAATTGAAGAAGAGTTGCAAAAACGTGAGTACCAAAGACTTTACATAGATGCAGATCCAAACTTCAACCAAAAAGTTGAAAATATCCAAAAATATATGAGCAGAAGAAATGCTCCACTTAAAAACGAGGCTAGGTATATTGTTATGATGGCAAATAAGTTTGAGATTGATTACCGTCTAGTTCCTGCAATTTCAATAATTGAATCCAGTGGAGGTTTAAAACTGTATCGTAAATACAACGCTTGGGGCTGGGGTGGTGCGAATGGTTTTACTTTTGAAAATTGGGAACATTCTATATACGTTGTATCAAGAGGTTTAGGAGGTTATTATTCAATGGGGTTAGATACACCAAGGAAAATGGCTCCTAGGTACAATCCTCACACTCCAAATGAATGGGGTGCAAAAGTAGAGATGGTTATGAATCAGATTGGTCCTGCACTTTAAATTTAAGTACTTCACCTTCCTCTAAATTGTGTGCCTCTACCCATCCAGCATACAACTCTATAACGTACTTAGCCTTTTCTTGAGAAGTATATGTTGGACACGGTTCTTCATCACAAATAGGTACAGACTCAATTATATAAACCACTTCAAATTCACTATTAAGGAAAATCATATCCAGAGGTATTAATGTATCTTTCATCCAAAATGAAAGGCCATCAATTTCCTCATCATAAACAAAAATCATACCTTGATTCTCTGGCAAATATTCACGTCCAGACAAGCCAATATTTTGTAAAAAAGAATTGTCTGCTACTTCTAATGTTAGCTCTTGCCCAGCTAACTTAGCATTGACAATTCTTAAATCTTCATCCTCATCTACAAAATAATTAAGCACCAATACAATAACCACAAAAATTGCTATAAATACAAGCAATTCTATTAAAGTTTTTTTAAAAATACCCATAACCCTATGATATAATCTTTATTATGAAAAATAAAGTATTTGTCGCTATATCTGGAGGAGTGGATAGTGCCGTTTCTGCAAAAATTCTTCAAGAAAAAGGCTATGAGGTAACGGGCGTTTTTATGAAAAATTGGTCTGATGAAAGCTACGGTATCAATGGAGAGTGCCCATGGGAAAAAGATTTAGAGGATACGATAAAAATCTGCAAAACTCTTGGTATAAATCATAAAACATACAATTTTGAGAAAGAATATCGAGAGCATATATTAGAAAATTTCTTTGAAGAATACAAAAAAGGTAATACCCCCAATCCTGACATTCTTTGTAATAAATATATAAAATTTGACTCTTTTCTAAAAAAAGCTCTTGGACAAGGAGCAGATTATATAGCAACTGGACATTATTCAAATACAAAAAATGGTAAACTTTTTAAAGCAAAAGATAGAAATAAAGATCAAACATATTTTTTGCATAAACTGACAAAACAACAACTCGAAAAAAGTATTTTTCCTTTAGGTAATTTAACAAAAGAAGAAGTCAGAAAACTTGCAAAGAAATATTTATTACCTGTGGCTGAAAAAAAAGATAGTCAGGGGCTTTGCTTTGTTGGGAAAATAAATGTGCAAGAATTCATAAAAAACACCCTTAAAGAAAAAAGAGGGGAAATTATAGACTTTGATCAAAACAAAGTCGTTGGTGAACATAATGGTATTTGGTTTTATACCATTGGTCAAAGACATGGTATAAGGGTTGGAGGTACTAAAGAACCTTACTTTGTAGTCAAAAAAGATACAAAAGAAAACATTCTTTATGTAGTACAAGGAAGGAACCATCCCGAACTTCACAAAAAAACCTTAGAAATAGCTAAATTGCATTCGATTAATCCAAAATACAAATTTAAAAAAACAAATTTAACGGCTACAATAAGGTATCGTTCACAAGATACACCTGTAAAGTTAGAATTTGAAAATGATAAAGCTATTTTTAAATTCGAAAAAGCACAATGGGCCCCAGCCCTTGGACAAAGTCTTGTCCTCTTCGACAAAAATGAGTGTTTAGGAGGAGGTGTTATAACAGCTATACACTAATCTCAAACCAAACATTAAAAAATCTAAATCTCTTCTTCTGTCATAAAACCCAAAACTTCTTTCGGAGTATATTTAAATTCTGAAGTTTCTTTATCTCTAATAGTTAAAAGATTATGTGCGTGTTCCCTTGCACTTTCTTCCAACTTATCTATCTCTTCTAAAGCTTCGATTTGTTCAACAAAATATTCCATCGTCTCTTGTGTAAGAAAGTCTGAAAATTCCTCACCAAAATTTTCCAACATTTCAATAAATTCAGGGGGGACGCCCTTTGTACAAGATGAGGTAGGTTTAACTTCGGGGTTCTGCATAATTTAATTATTAAAAAATTAATTTAGAGTTCTTTCTTAAGTTTCTCTATGACATTTTTTCTATCAACAATTTCAAATTCCAAGTTTTCAACTTGCTCAAGTGTACTTTCTCTTGGTTCAAAAAGAAATGCTTTATCTGCAAATTTCATCATCCCAAAATCCCCAGGAGCATCTCCAACAACTATTGTTTTCTCAAAAGCACCTTTTAGAGCTGCGACATATTGTCCTTTTTGTTCACTTTTAACTTCACATGAAAATTCCCCTGTATACAAAGTCCCTTTTGTTTCATAGCTCGATGCTAAATAAGTATCAAAACCTAAATGTTCTTGCATGCTTTCAAGACAAGCATCCATAGTAGAAGAAACAACTATAAACATCCATTCATCTTTATTGAACAAATCTCTTATTTGCCTACTCCAATCAAAAAGATTCTTTTCGGGATCAAAGTCTTCCCTTATCACTTTCAAAACATCGGTATGCTTTACACCCTTCAAATATTTCTTAATCAAATCCATATCCTTCTCTACAAAATCATTATATTTTATTTCTTCTGATTTATATCGATCCCTTAATCTGGCATATTCTTTTTTATAGCCAGGATTTGTAATTTTCAAATCTTCTAGAAGATGAAAGAACTCTACTGTCATAAACTTATCCGACAACGTATGATCATAATCTGTAATAATGGCTTTCATACGAGGAGTCTAACATGAATATGAAAAAAACAAAACCGATGATATAATTACTCATGAACCTATATGGATTCTTTATTGGTCTAGCTTGTGTTGTTGTTTTAATAACTGCTGATAGATTTTTTAAGGATAAGATAAAAATTAGTGATTATTTAATCATTGCTTTTTCAACTCTGCTTTTTGCTAGGTTAGGCTTTTTCTTAAATAATCTTGGTGTTTTAGCAAGAGATCCTTTTTCTTTTTTTCGTGTATATGAAGGAGGTCTTTCAATTTTCGGAGCATTTTTTGGGCTAGCAATCTCAGCCTATTTTATTTCCAAATGGAGAAGAATTAAATTTCTGAGTTTTACAGATGCAATATTTTTAAATTTCCCACTCGCACAATCAATTGGAAGACTCGGTAACTATTTCAATCAAGAAGTATATGGAGTTCCAACAGATGTACCATGGGGTATATATATTGAACCAGCTAAAAGACTCCCTGAATATGCTATCTACACGAATTATCACCCTATATTTGCATATGAAATAATTCTAAACTTTCTAAACTGGCTTTTTTTACTTTTCCTTTGGAAACGACACCAAATGTCTGTAGGATTGATAACTTGCTTTTACGCACTAAACTATGGCATCATACGCCTTACAGTAAACAGATTTCGCTTAGAAAAAGCAGAGTTTTTAAATATCGAAACATCTGACTTTTTTGCAGTCATTCTAATTTCTCTTGCGTGTATAATACTCTTGTCTATGGTTTTTTCAAAGAAAATACAAAGAAATATTGCCTACGTTGTTTCAAAAATTTTCAATCCTTTTTTAATAACTTTTGTCCCATTTATAATTATTGCTTATCAAAGAGATTTATTTAGAATTGAGCCTTTGCATATAAGCATAATATTCTTACTAGGTGTTATTGGACCAATAGTTCAAATTCATTTTTTCAAAAAACTTAGATTGATAAATGATTGGGATATTTCTGATAGGACTAAAAGACCTCTTTTTACATTAATAGCAGGTACTATATTTCTTTTAATATTTTTTATTTCGCTTGCAAGTGTCTCTCTAGAAATAAAAGTTTTGACCCTCTCATTAACAATAATGACTTATATTTTCGCTATAATTTCAACGCAGTGGAAAATTAGTGGACATTTATCGTATCTTGCTTTTACACTCGCAGCTATATACCTTTTTGTAAAAGATCCCTTCTTAATAGTTCTTCTAGGGCCACTATTAGTTTTAGTCGCCTGGAGCAGAGTTAAACTAAAACATCATGATGTTTTACAAACAATTGGAGGCACTGCTCTTGGCATTGGAGTAATAGTTTCCATTTGGATTTTAGCCACAATGCCCCTTCCTTTTTAAAATAGTTTTTAATATCATACAAATATGGAAAATCTCGGGGTAGTGGAATTAAGAAACAAATTATTAAAAAAAGAAATTTCTTCAAAAGAGATTGCTTTGTATTATCTTAAGAAGGCAGAAGAGAAGAAGGACTTAAACATTTTCATAACTTTAAATGAAAATGCTGTTAAAGAAGCGGAGGATTTTGACAAAAAACCAACTGAAAGTAAACTCGGTGGTATACCTATTTCTATAAAAGATGTTTTTTCAACAAAAGATTTTCGCACCACATGTGCTTCGAAAATTTTGGATAATTATGTACCTAAAGTCGAATCTACCGTCACAAAAAGAGTTTTTGAAAATGGGGGTATTAATATTGGAAAAGTAAATTTGGATCAATTTTGTCATGGTTCTTCAACCATTAATTCAGCATATGGACCAACAAGACACCCTTTAGATAAAGATAAGCTACCTGGTGGTTCAAGCGGTGGATCTGCTGCTGCTGTGATAGCAGATACTTGTGCTGCTTCTTTGGGTACTGAAACTGCAGGCTCACTTAGACAACCAGCTTCCTGGTGTGGCGTAGTTGGTCTTAAACCAACATATGGAAGAGTTTCAAGATTTGGAGTTCTAGCAATGGGTTCCTCATTAGATTCTCCAGGACCTTTAACAAAAAATGTAGATGATAGTGCTTATTTACTTTCTGTTATTGCAGGATATGACAAAAACGATTTTACATCTTCAAAAAAGGAGGTTCCTGATTATTACAAAAATCTTAATCCAAAAGTTGTTGAAGGTTTGAAAATAGGTATACCTAAAGAATATCTTGAAATTGATTTGGAGGATGGAGTTAGAAAAAATTTCCAAGAAGCTGTAAGGATTTTAAGAAAACTCGGAGCTCAAATCGTCGATGTTCATTTAATAAGTCCTAAATATGCCATTGCAGTATATACTCTTGTTTGTAGAAGTGAAGTCTCATCAAACCTTTCAAGATATGATGGAACAAGATATTGTGTACCAACAAAGGAGGAATCTTCCTTTATTAATTACATAGAGAGTGTTAGGGGTAAGGGTTTTGGCAACGAAGCAAAAAGACGTATTATGACAGGGACATTTGCCCTATCTGCGGGATATGCTGATAGATATTACCGAAATGCTGAAAAAATACGCCAGATTTTAAAATATGATGTACTTAATACATTAAAAAACGAAGTTGATGTAATTATTGCTCCTTCAAGCCCTACAACAGCATTACCTGATGACCAAGTGGATAATTTGATATTTGGTGAACTAGCTGACGTCTTGGTCGAAACAAGCTCCCTTGCGGGCTTACCTGGCATTTCAATACCAAATGGTTTTTCAAAGAATTTACCAACAGGACTTCAAATTTTTTCTAAACAATTTGAAGAACAATTAGTCCTAAATGTAGCAAAGGCTTTTGAGAATGAATTTATTTAAATTTTTATA
>SLHS01000034.1 GCA_007136035.1 Patescibacteria group bacterium
CTGTTTTGTAAACAGTAGGTCGAGAGTTCGAGTCTCTCTCCCAGCTCCATCTTATGCAGAGGTGGTAGAGCGGTCAAATACATCGGTCTGTAAAACCGACGCCTTCGGGCTACACAGGTTCGAATCCTGTCCTCTGCATTTTCTTCTTGCTGGATTAGCTCAGTTGGTTAGAGCGCATCCATGGTAAGGATGAGGTCCTGAGTTCGACTCTCAGATCCAGCTCCAAAGTTCCATCCCACAATCTTTTCTGCTATAATCCCATCGTTCTTATTAAAAGAAAGAATAAAGGGGAAATATTTCTCAAAAGGAGGTATTCTTTGTGGCAAAAAGAGACAGCAACAACCCCTGTACAAAAAGAGAAATTGCACAATTAAGAAACAAAAACAGAAGACATAGGAATATGAAGGAAAGTAAAAATCACAGGGAGCAACAAGCACAAGGTAAAAACTAAATAAAATTCACTAGAATTTATTTCTAACTAATCCTCTTTATTTCTTTCTATAGGGAGAGTTGAACCTTCTATGGTTTTTTAACCTAGACTCAACTCTTCCTATCTTTTCTTCTCACCCTATAGTATTTACTCATAGCCATATTTTTGATATAATGAGCTATTCTTTAAAAGGGAGAAACAAAAAAATCTATCTTAGAAAGGGCGTGATAGCCATGGGAAAGAAACAGAAGAAAAAGAATAGAAAGAAAGTTAAGATGATTATAAAAGAGGAAAATAAAAATTAAGCAATTATTATAGATAGACAAAAATTTTAAGAAAGTTTTCTCCCTGATTGAGATGAAGTCGAGAACCGTATGACTTAAACATAGTCTACACACATAGAATTCTATATAACCCACCCTTGACTTCATCTCCCTTTTTTTCTTTTTCATTTGACCACAACAACAATTTCAAATATAATCACAAAGTATTTAATCATAGACTATTTTAACCATGGCAAAGAAGAAAAACTTCGACTTGTTGTTTCTACAGTGTGAAGAATGTAAGAACAAAAACTATACAGTGCCCAAGAGCAAAAAGTTAAAAGAAAAGTTTACGTTCAAAAAACATTGCCCTGCTTGTAAAACGCACGTCCTACACAAAGAAGCAAAAATTTAAGATAGTAGAAGTAAAGGGTCCATAGTTTTAATGGTAAAACAACGGTCTCCAAAACCGTAGTTCTCCGTTCGAATCGGAGTGGACCTGCCAACTTCCAAAAAATGTTGGAGTAATATATAATAGCGGAGATATGAAAAAATTTGCACTAGAAGTAATTAGTGAACTAAAACAAACAACATGGACGAAACCAAGAAAATTGGGCGTGCTGTTGATTTACACAATATCCATCTGTGGTATAATCGCCCTGTTGGCCTTCGGACTTGATTTCGTTTTTACAGAATTTCGAAATATAATATTGTAATTAAAACTTTTATGAATAAGGAAGCAAAGAAAAATAAAGTTGATGCACAAGACGTCCTTAAAAAAGACGAAAAAAAAATTAAAGAACCTTCTCGAGAAAGAAAAGAAAGTTTTTCAAGAAGAGATGCGAAATACCCTCAATGGTATGTTGTTAGTATCCAATCCGGACATGAAAAAAGTGTAATTACAAATCTAAAACAAAGAATTGATGCAACACAATCAGAAAACTTAATCAGCGATATGCTTATTCCTATGCAAAAAAAGATTGTTGTCAAAAAAGGTAAACAGGAAATTAAGGAAGAGAGAATCTTTCCTGGGTACATTTTAGTAAAAATGGTCCTAACAAACAGAACCGTCGAACTTGTAACAAATACTGAAGGAGTTAGAGGTTTTGTAAGAACCGAATCAAAGCCAAGATCTTTACCAGAATCTGAAGTAAAAGCAATAATGAAGTACATGGAAGTAGAACAGCCAGCATATCAATCATCATTTAGTGTTGGAGAAGCTGTAAAAATAACAGATGGCGCATTTGCCGACTTCATAGGAAGTGTAAAAGAAATTGATGAATCAAAAGGTAAAGTAAAAGTCCTAATTTCATTTCTTGGAAGAGAAGCCCCTGTTGAACTGGATTTTGGGCAAGTAAGTAAAATGTAAAAAACAAACTAAAATGGCAAAAGAGATAAAAGCAACAATAAAACTAGTAATACCTGCAGGACAAGCATCCCCTGCTCCACCCATTGGACCAACACTATCGCAATACGGAATTAATATGGGTGAATTCTGCAGTCAATTCAACGAAAAAACTAGAGAAGATAATGGGATTCTAACACCAGTAGTTTTAACCATTTACAAAGATAGCTCTTTCTCATTTATTACAAAAACACCACCCACATCGGAACTAATCAGAAGAGAATTAAAAATCAAAAAAGGATCAGGTGAACCAAATCTTAACAAAGTAGGCAAACTTACAAATCAACAGTTGGAAAAAATCGCAGAAATTAAAATGGAAGATTTAAATACCACTGATATTAAAAAAGCCAAAAAAATTATTGCAGGCACTGCAAAACAAATGGGTATCGAAACAAATATTTAAGATTAAATAATTCCAGAAATGGCAAAGAGAGGAAAAAAATACAGAAAAATTCTTGAAAAAAAAGAAAACAAAGTTTACAACTTAAATGAAGCTATACTGCAAGTAAAACAGCTCTCCTACTCATCTTTTCCAGCAACAATAGAACTACATGCAGCCCTAAAATTAACAAAAGATTTGGAACCAAAATCCATAAAAGGAACTCTCTCCCTACCCCACTCTGAAAGTAAAACCGTAAAAATCGCAGCTTTTACAACACCCGCAGATGAAAAAAAAGCAAAAGAAGCCGGTGCAGATTTAATAGGTACGGAAAACATAATAAAAGACATTAAAGCAGGAAAAATAAATTTTGACATCGCTATCGCAACACCAGAAGTTATGCCTCAAATAGCACAACTCGGTAAAGAACTTGGGCCAAAAGGATTAATGCCCAATCCAAAAACAGGTACCGTCACAGATGACATTAAAAATGCAATAGCAGAATACAAAAAAGGAAAGATAAACTTTGCTGCAGACTCCGAAGGAGTTGTTCATCTAGCCGTAGGTAAAATTGATTTAGAAGATAAAAAGATAGAAGAAAATATCAAAGAGACACTACAAGCAATTGTATCAGCAGTAAATGGTAGAGAAATTCATCAAACAATTAGAAAAACACATCTAGCACCTACAATGGGTCCTAGCGTAGAATTTAAATTAGGTGATTAGACCTTAAGAACTTCATTTAGAATTTCATTTAATTCCCTGAGAAGGGAAATTCTGTTCCTCTTCAATTTCTTCTTACTAACGTTAACCATAGTTTCATCAAAAAAATTTTCCAAAAGCTCAGCAAGGGAAAGTATATCTTTACCTTTCAAATCTTTCTTCTTAAATCTCATAAGAAATTTGTAAAGCTCTTTCTCAGATTTAGTTTCAAGAATACTTTCTTCTATTTTAGATTTTTTAACAACATCCTTTGAAAGAATATTTTCAACTCTCTTTATGGTATCAAAAACCCTATCTTGATCATTTTTAGTTTCAAGCAAAGAATCAAGTTCTTTCAAATACTCGAACTTTTTAAAAACACTTCCATTATCAGAAAAAGCAACACCTTTAGCTAACCTATCAAGTTTAGTACTATCTTTCATAATCAAATATATTCTATGATTTATAAAGTTTGAAAGTTTTTCGTAGCTTTTTTTATCAAGCTCAGTTTGTAAAACAGCACCTAAATCAAAATCAACATCACAATCCCTCAAAAGACGAATTAGGTTATAAACATTTTTCCTAACTTCATAAGGATCGTTTGAACCCTCAGGTAGAAAACCTATTTTTGTAAAAGCGAGAATGTTGTCTAATTTATCCGCAAGACTTAAAACAATACCTTCAGAAGTACTAGGAAGCTCTGAGCTTTCAGAGGTAGGTAAATAATGCTCATAAAGAAGTTTTGATATCTTTATCGAATAGCCCTCCCTTTTTGCGTAATAACTACCTATAACACCTTCTAGTGAGGCAAACTCACCGACCATGTGAGTTGCTTTGTCATTTTTAATAAGTTGCAATGATTTTTTTAAAACATCTTTTGAAACTTTTAGATTAGAATTTTCTAAAACTTCCTTTACAAGTTTTTCAATTCTAGAAACTTTCTCCTTGTAAGACCCAATTTTTGGATGAAAAATAATGTTTCCCAATTCATCTCTTAAATCCCTAAGCTTAGGTCTCTCTAAATCATTTTCCCAGTAAAAAAGTGCATCGTCCAATCTACCTTGAAGTACTTGTACATTACCCTTAAAAATCACATCCGCCTCATCTTTTTTATTAGCGATTACACCATATTCAATATGTTTTGGATTGGTTTTTAAAACTCTAATAATATATTTCTGATTCTCTTCAAGTACTTTACTTATCAATTCTATAGGTAAATTTACATATTTTTCGTCAAGTTTAAGAAATTCAACATTTGGATATTCAACAAGGTATGTATTAATTTCAATTAAACTATCAGTGTTTGGAGAATAATTATACTTTCCCCTCCCCTCATCAACCATCGATTCTATAATTCCTCTCCTATAGTTTTCATCTATTACGATATGTAACTTTTTCATTGTTTCAAAATAACCATCTGCCGATTTTATCTCTATAATATTCTTCTCATAATATCGTGTACAAAAAGTATATTGGGATGTTTTGATGCCCATAAATTCAACATCTATTTTTTCATTCCCTCTAAAACAAACAACATTTCTTAAAGGACGAACAAATGTTTCCTTTTGATCTAAGCACCACTTCATACTTTTCCAACTAGGAGAAACTTCCAACAATTTTTGCAAACAGGATTCTAGTGCTTGATTTAAAGTCGTTCTCTCTTCTAGTGAAATACCCAACAAATTCTTCCCTGCCTTTTCAACCTTAACTATATCTTTTCTTTTTGCATTGTACTTCTTCAAAAAGCCTTTCCCAACCTTATTCAATTTATCACCATCAAAAGCTATCTCATACAGAGGCCCTAATACCTCCTTTTTAACAATACCCTGCCTACTACACCCATCTATAACGAAAACTATCCTTCTTGGCCCCCAATACAAGTTAAATGTTTTAAATTTAAACCCTAAATCCTTAATATAACTAGATATATCTAAACCGCTATAGTGATTCTCCTTCCATTGCTTTACAAAATCTGCAGGTAATTCTTCAAAATACATTTCTAAAACAACTTTATCCTCTTTAACTTTTTTAGATTCTTTAACTGCCTTTTCTTTACTAAGATC
>SLHS01000036.1 GCA_007136035.1 Patescibacteria group bacterium
GATATAGAAAAAAGAAAAAAATTCGAAAAAAAAATAGGACTCGAATTTAAAAATAAAGAACTACTAAAAAGGAGCCTTACTCATAGGTCTTTTCTTAATGAAAACGACAATGAAGATTTAAAAAGCAACGAAAGACTCGAATTTCTAGGAGATGCTGTTTTAGAGTTGGTAGTATCAGAATTTCTCTTTCACGAATATCCTGACAGACCCGAAGGCGAACTAACAAGTTTCAGAGCTGCTGTAGTTAGAACAGATAATTTGGCAAAAATTTCTAGAAAGCTTGGCTTTGGTGAATTTTTACTTATGTCTAAAGGCGAAGAAATGACAGGAGGTAGAGAAAAGGAATATCTATTGGCAAATACTTTTGAAGCAGTAGTAGGTGCACTATATTTAGACCAAGGATATGAACCAGTAAAAAAATTTCTAACAACACACTTAGTCCCACAAATAGCTACAGTCGTTAAATACAGACTGGATATAGATGCAAAAACGAAACTACAAGAAAAAACTCAAAATATTTTTAAAAAAACACCCGTCTACAAAGTAATAAAGGAAAAAGGACCAGACCATGATAAAATTTTTACTGTCGTGGTAAGAATAAATGGAAAAGTATATGGAGAAGGGGAGGGAATTACAAAACAAAAAGCTGAGGATGCTGCTGCTAGCAAGGCACTAAGAAAACTTAACGATTAGTTGAATTAGATTACTTACTCTGATAGAATCCTAGGTTATGTTAAAGATAAGACTAAAAAGAATAGGTAAAAAGAAACAGCCGAGTTATCGGTTTGTTGTTGCTGAGTCAACTAGATCCAGAGATAGTAAAACCATTGAGGAGATAGGCTACTATAATCCTATGAAAAAGCCCTCTGCTATAAAGATAAATAAGGACAGAGTGCAACATTGGATGAAACATGGTGCACAACCAACTGACACAGTAGCTCAAATTTTTGTTAAGGAAAAACTTATTAAGGAAATCAAAAAGGGCTCTAAAAAAAGTAAGGGAAAAGAAAAGAAGAAACAAAATAAAACTGAAAAATAAAATCCGTTTGACATAGATTCACCTTTACTTTATTCTTTACCTAAAGATATCTAATTTTATTTCACCATTCAAATGAAGGAGTTGCTAGAATATATTGTCAAATCTATAGTTAACAACCCAGAAGAAGTAGACATTTCCGAAAGAGAAAGCGTTGATTTCCCAGGACTGACAATACTAACTATAAAAGTTGCCGAAGAGGATGTAGGCATTGTAATAGGGAAAAGAGGGAGAACAATCAATGCCATAAGAGATATCATCTCTATAAATGCCATAAGAAGCAAAAAAAGAGTCAGAGTTAATCTCGAAGAGTATAAAAACGAAAACGAAGCTAAGGAAAATTCAGAAAACAAGGAAGACGACATACTAAGTGACGAGATATAGCTTAATCCTCTAACAACCTTTCAACTCTGTCTGCAAATTCAGCCACCATTTCTTCGTCAGCATCATAAGGAGTAAATGGTACTAGCGGATTTATTGTTGCTTCCGCTACCTCCCTTTCTTTTGTGTAATATCCAGTTATATCTATTTCCAACCTCCAATTAACATCCCTCTCAACTTCAGAACCTCTTTTAGTCAGCTCTACCTTATGACCAAAAGATATAACATAAGGTGATACAAGCTGTAATTCATTAAAAAAATCTAAAATATCATTATAATCACCAGAATAGTCCATCGTTGCACGAACACCTTCAATATCCAAAACTGATTCTATTGTCACAGGCGTATCATGTACTTTTAATTCCCCAAAAGACAAATCTTTTTCTCGAGATAATGAATTGACATAGTATGCAAATTGAGCTACCTCTAGTCTCCTAGGCAAAACCCTTCTAGCATTAGATAAATCCGATTGCAAAACGGCAAAATCCAACCCTCTCACAGTCTCTAAATTCCTTTCTAAAATTTCTTGATCTTTTTGAATTTGTTCTATTTCTAAAAGCATTGAATTAGAATTATTAATAGAAGGGATAAGGACAAAAAAAATAACTAAAACAAAAACAACTCCACTAACTGCTGGAACAAGAAGATCCACCAAAGTAACTTTTTTAGAACCTTTCTTTTTTTTATCATCTACTTCACTCATTATTTCCTTTTATTAAAATATTCCAAATTTAAGACTCCTCCGAAAGAAAATGACAACTCACCATCTTCATCCCGAGGTATAGACATACTATCTAATGTTACAGAATTCACCCTGTCATCAATACTCAAAAAATGCCATAATTTTGTAACATCCCTTAAAGTTTCTGCTCTTCCAAAAACTTCAAAATTAACTCCACTTCTCAATTCTATACTACGAATCTCAGCCAAATTCTCCGAAACTTCTTCCCAAAAATTTAAAACCTCTTTTGAAGAAATAAAACCTTCTTGAATATCACTATAGAAAGTATACCTTTCAAGTATTTGATTGCTAGCTCTAACCGTATAATCGTAATCTTCAAAACTATCCCTTAAATCTTCTAATTTCGCATTCTCTCTACTTAGAATAACTGTAACGTAACCATTATAACCAACAACACCTAAACTAACTAACACTACAAACAAAACAAATAAAACCACCCTTATATCAATACGAAATTTTGCCTGTGTTTCCTTTTCTACTTTTTCTAATTGTGGAGCAATAAGGTTAAACCCATCATGACTCTTGTACAAGGGAACATCTTTTTCTTCAGATTTTGTTTTAATTTCTTGTTTAGTCATTTTTTTAAAATTCTTTTAGAGCAAGACCTATTGCAACAGCAAAATTAGGCTTGTTTTTAGCAACAATGGGTTCAAGCTTTTTGGGGACATCAATATTAATCCAAGGATCCCCAACCCTCGCATTAATACCAAACGTCGTTTGAATGTACTCAGGCAAACCTGGCAATAAAGCACCTTCACCTGCCAAAAAGAAATCCCTTGGAGGAGGAGTTAGGGTAGTTGTTTTATAAAATTCAATCCCTCTTTGCACCTCAACAAGCATGGCATCTAATATTGGCTTTAAAGAATTATATATTTTATTTTCTAAAATATTTGGTGTAACCCCATAATTTCTTTTATACTGTTCTGCTTGGGCATACTCAAAACCAAACTGATTCACCAAAGCCTGGGTCATAGAGTCTGAACCAATAGCAATACTTTGGGAAAAAATCATTCTACCATCATACATAACACTAACATCCGTAGTCTTAGAACCAAAATCCAAAGCCACCATATGTTTTATATTGGTTGATCTATAAATAGCTCTACCAATAGCTATAGATTCTGTTTCTATAGCTAAGGGCTCGAGACCTGCTTGTCCAACAATATTTAAATATAAATCTATAGTTTTTCTTGGCGCTGCCACCAAAAGAATATTATAAGAATTTTTGATCTCATCAAAACCCAAAACGACATAACTCATCTGAACTTCTTCTATAGGTATAGGTATATACTGTTTTGCCTTGAAAAATACTGCCGTTTCTAATTCATTTTCCTTCAAACCTGGAAGAGTTATATATCTAGTAAAAACAGCTGATTCTGGTATTGCCAAAACAACTTTTTTATTTCGTATACCAGCACCTCGGTATAAAGATTTTAAAGCACCAGATAACTTCTTTTGGTTTCCTTGTTCTTCACTATTTAAAACACCAGCAGGAATTGATTGACTACCAAAAGCAATGAGAGAAGGCTTGGATTTAATATTACCCAATTCCACAGCCTTAACAGAATAATTACCAAAATCTATCCCCACATGATCGGGCAGTTTAGACATAATACCTAATATACAAAATTATAAACATAGCGCTAAGAATAAGTTAACAAAGAAAAAGCATAATGTCAATTGAAACGTCAACTAATATGACAAATTATTGTAAAATTTTTACCAATGAAACAATTGTCTTGTTTGAACAACGAAAGATTTCCTATAGGTAGGGCTACCATCAGGACTACGATAATTCGACATCCCTCCAACACCCCAACGAGGTTGCATATCAACATCTATAGAATAATAAACATTCGTTGTTGTAGTATCTCTTGTGACTCTTAAACCATCAATATATACAAGATTTGAATTTAAAACTGCGAAATTCTTTCTAAAATCCTGCCCTGATGGATTGAAACATTCGTTTGGTTCATATTCATCAGAAGCAAATAAACTTCCAGGAAATCTTACAACACTACGAACTATATACCCCCTATCACCATCCTCAAAAAATCCCAAACAAACAATTTTATCAGTTACAGCGACACTAGGGCGAAAATGTATCTCCGTAGCATAAAAATCCAATTCACTTTCATCATACTCCACAAAATCACCACTCATACTTTCTACTTGATAATTTTCACCAAAACTAATACTAGGAGAAGAGCGATGATATAGCCTAAAATTGTCAGAACTAGAATTTCTTATATATTTTCTAAAAACTTCAGCTAGATATTCTCCTTCCTCCCTAACTAACATTCTTGATGAAACAGTGTTTGACGTTTTAATCATAGTGTTCAAAACATTCCCTATAGCCAAAAAAACTATGATTAGCACAATCATAACAATAAGCATTTCTACTATAGTAAAACCTTCATACTTTTTAATTTTCTGCAAATTTTTACTCTTCACTTTGTTCTTCCCTCACATTAACTATAATATTATGTTGATACGGAGAAATATTGCAACCACTACAATGCACATAACCTGTAATTACACTACCTATATATGTTTTTAAACCTGAAGCCTCACTGTCTTGTATACCAACAATACAATAAGCTAAATAATAAACATCATTAACAAAACTCTCTGTCTCATCCCAATCATATATTATATCAATATAAAACTCCTCAGCTTCAATTAATTCTTCATCAGCATTCTCAACAGAGTCAAAAGTAACAGAAGAAGACTCACTAAATTCAACTTGAGAATCATCGATATTTACAACATAACATCTATTTACGCTACCATATATAAAAGAAAAATCCAGTTCCATTTCAGGGTGGTTCTCATCTTCAACATGCTTTCTAACAACCAAAGCTCCATCTTGAGCCAAACGAGTTAAAGCATCTTGTCTCTCAAGACGAATAGCTTCTTGCATACTATTAGCCGCCATACTCATCAGAACAACTATTGCAATACCAGCAACACCTATCGAAATTATTAATTCTATAAGACCCAAACCCTGA
>SLHS01000046.1 GCA_007136035.1 Patescibacteria group bacterium
AAAAACAAAACATTTCCCCAGAAAAACTTGCTCAAAAAACACATGAAGAAATAAAAGAAACTTACAAAAAACTATCCTTTCTCTATGATAACTACACCACTACTATGACAGAAAATCATAAAGAAGTCGTACAAAATGTTTTCAAAGTCCTAGATAAAAATAGCTACTTAGACATTAAAAAAACAACTCAATATTACGATCCAAAGGCTAAAAGATTTTTACCAGATCGCTACATCAAAGGGACTTGCCCAGAATGTCAAAACTTAAATGCCAGAGGAGATGAGTGCCCAGAGTGTGGAGAATTTCTCTCCCCTGAAGACTTAATCGATCCTTATAGTGCAATTTCAGATGCAAAACCAGTTTTAAGAAAAACAAAACACTTTTACATGAATCTTTCTAAGACTTCAAAAGAACTTAAATCTTGGATAACAAAAAATAGTTCTAGGTGGAGAAAATGGGTTAGAACAACAACATTAGGCTTCTTAAAAATAGGTTTGAAACCAAGAGCTGTCACAAGAGATATCACTTTTGGAGTTCCAGTACCTGTAGAAGGATGGGAGGGAAAGAGCATTTATGTTTGGATTGAGGCCGTAGTGGGCTATCTCTCAGCTTCAATAGAGTGGGCAGGAAAAATGGAAGAAAAAAACAAATGGGAAGAATTTTGGAAGGACCCCAAATGTAAACACTACTACTTCATAGCTGGCGGAAATGTCCCTTTCCATACAATTATTTGGCCAGCAGAACTAATAGCTTACAACAACAAATATTCTGATAAAGAACAATTTGGAGAATTTTTACTACCAAATGAAAAAACTCCAGCTCCACTAAATCTACCTTACAATGTTCCCGCAAACAAAATCTTAATGTACAAAGGAAAAAAAATGTCAAAAGAAGAAAAAATCGGCATTACCTTAGAAAAACTTCTCGAATCTTACAATCCAGATTTAATTCGATATTTTTGCACAAGGTATGCTCCAGAAAATCACGATAGAGAATTTGTTTGGAAGGATTTTGTGGATGCAAACAACAATGAACTTGTAGCAAATTTAGGCAACTTAATAAATAGAGTACTTTCCTTTACAGAAACAAGGTTTGATAGCACTATCCCTGAAGGAGAACTTTCAGAAGAAGTCGATAGAGAAATACAAAAAGCGTTTGAAAATTGTTCAAAAAATTTAGAGGATTGCTCATTTGCCAAAGCAATAGAAAACGTTTTGGAATTAGGACACTTCGGAAATAAATATTTTAATGATCAGGCACCTTGGGAAGAAATAAAAGAAAACTATAATCATGCTGAAAACACTATTTACAATTCTGTTCAAATTGTAAATGCCATTAGAATCTTAATAAAGCCCTTTATGCCCAAATCTGCTGAGAAGTTAGAACTTTTTCTTAACATCGAACAAGAATATGATCCCAACAAAGAACTAGAACAAGAGATGAACATTGAAAATTATGTAAACTGTTGGCTTTTCACTGAAATAAATTCTGGACACAAAATCAATAAATCTGAAATTATTTTTCCAAAAATTGATTATTCAGAAGAACTAAAAACCGAAGACGAAGCTGGTTCAAAAGAAAAACAATTGAGAGAAATAAAAGAGATAAATTTTTTAATAGAAGAAGAATTAAAAGAAATACCTGTGATTTGGAAATCTTTTAACAATATTATTGTTAAGAGAAAAAGTCCTAAAGTAAAAAGGTGGGTTAGTGACCTTGCAGAAAAAACAATAAAAAAATATTCAGAAGAGAATTGGCATAAAAAAGAAATTTTTAAAAAATATATAGATTTACACAACAGATATTCAAAAGAAAAAGATGTTGTCCCATCAAGCCAGGTACTTGTGGAAGCTATCAAAGAAAAAGGCAAGATTCCAAACATAAACACTCTTGTAGATGTATACAACGCTGTTTCAGCACTCACTGGAGTTTCTATAGGAGTTCATGATATTTCAAAAATAGAGGGTAATGTTAAATTTGAAATTTTAAAAAAGAACCAACTTTTAAAAACAATTAGGAAAAAAGACAAGTTTTTTGCTAAGAAGGGGGAATATGCATATACGGATAATACGGGAGTAATTTGTAGACTTGATGTAAAACAATCTGACAGAACAAAAGTTACAAACAAAACGACAGATATCCTCGTAATAATGCAAGGACATGAAGCACTACCAAAGGAAGAACTAGAAAAAGCTATGAGACTCTTAGAAGAAGGTCTCGAATTAACTTCTTCAAAAGGTTGACAAACAAAAAATCCTATAACATAATCAAGAAATATATTACTGCTAATCGATATGCAACAAAATGCAGAAGGATTGGGGTTCGGTATAAACCTAATAGAGAGAGAGGCTAGGGAATCTGATAGTGGGGATATTGAAGGGTTTTTACCTGATGAATTCAAGGAAAGAGAATACGAAATATTGGGAGAAGGAGAATCAAATTTTGCTGTTTTGTCAAAACCTCTAAAAGAAAATATACATACAAAATCTGAACATTTCCCCGATACAGAAATGGAAGAATTAAGAACTTCGTTTTTAATTACAGGAGTTAATAAAGAAACAGGTAAAGCGGAAGAGTTTTTACTTGTTTTTGAACAACTAAAAAACGGTTCTGCTGTTTTTACAGATCCAAGACCATTAGAAACCTGGAATGAGATATTAGAAAAAAAAGACTCAAAGGAAAGAGACAAATGTTTATACAAAACAAATAATGGTCATTCATTTCTTTCCTTCGGAGAATGGATAGTAAAACATCAAGATAAGTACAAAGTTTCAGGTGTTGGACTGTCAAACCCTAAGCCCATATATTTAAAAAACGTTAATCAAGAAGAATATAGTAAAATTTTAAGAGCGAATGAAGTTAAAAAAACTACTTAAACAACTTCTTTTTGTCGAATAATCAACATCTCCTCTGCCAAAGAGAGTTTTACTAACTCTTGCCATACAGATTCAGTAATAAAAGGAATAAATGGATGCATTGTTTTCAAAGTTCTTTTTAGTATATAAACTAACAAAGCAAGATTTTCAGAAGTAGCATCCTTTTTGACTTTCTCTATCCACTCATCACAAAATATATGCCAAAAAAATTCACGAATTCTTTCAGCAGCTAAATGAAACTTGTAATCTAAAACATAATTTTCTATTTCTTTTTCAAATTCCTTTGTGTGCTTTACCCATTCCCCTTCAAAATTATTTTTTCCTAAATATTTTTTAACTTCATCAATACTTTTATCATCAATATTCATAAGTACAAATCTACTTGCATTCCAAATCTTATTTACAAAGAACCTATTTCCTTTAATTTTTTCTTCTCGAAGTGGAGCATTTGCTCCTGCAAGCGAATCCGTGTAATACCAAAGTCTTAAAGCGTCTGCACCATATTTTTCAATAATTGATTGAGGGGAGACTGTATTGTCTCTGGATTTTGACATCTTTGAACCATCTGGTGCAAGTATCATACCTGTCACAAAAACCTTCGAAAAAGGTGTATTCCCTGTTCTATATAGTCCCAACATAATCATTCTAGCACTCCACCAAAACAAAATATCTCTACCATGAATCATTACATCCGTAGGATAGTATTTTTCAAAATCTCCGGTTTTTCCATTTTGCAAAGTAGAAAAAGGCCATTGCCCAGAACTAAACCATGTGTCAAAAACATCTGTTTCTTGTTCATATCCCTCTCCTGGACTTTCAATTGAAAAAATAGCCTCTGTTTCTACTTTTTGCTCTGGATTTTCTAAAGATTCATCATACTTTTTCTTCCCCCCTTTGTACCAAATAGGTATCCTATGCCCCCACCAAAGTTGCCTTGAAATACACCATGGTTCAATTTGCTCATAAAAGTTTTGCAAGGATTTCATTTGTCCTCTTGGCAAAACTTCTGTTTCTTTCTTTTCTAAAATAGAAAGTGCTTTTTTTGCAAGAGGTTTTGTATCTACAAACCATTGGTATGAAACCATCGGTTGAATTGCTGTATCACATCTTTCACAAATTACTACTTCATGATCTATTTTCTCAATCTTTTCTAAAAGACCCATTTCATCCAAATCTTTAACCAATTCTTTTGAACAAGCTATTGTTTCCATTCCTACGTATTTCTTTGGAATCGGACCTGTCATTAAACCCTTTTCGTCTATTACATTAAGAACTTCAAGGTTATGCTTCAAACCTATTTCAAAATCAATCGGTGAATGAGCAGGAGTAACTTTAACAGCTCCTCCTCCCAATTCCATGTCAACACTTCTATCAGCAATTATTGGTATCTCACGATTTGCAATTGGTATTAAAATCTTTTCTCCAACGAACTTTTTGTATCTTTTATCATCTGGATGTACAGCAACTGCAGTATCTCCAAGCATTGTTTCGGGCCTTGTAGTTGCAACAACTATTCCTTTCCCAAGTTTTTTGTCAACAAATGGATATCGTATATACGCAAAAATACCCCTACGATGTTCATGTGTTGTATCAATATCTGCTAATGCGGTACTACAGTTTGTGCAGAAATTAATTATTCTCTTTCCTCGATAAACAAGTTTTTCCTTGAACATTTTTTCAAAAGTAGAATATACAGTACTTGTTAGTTTGGGGTCTAAAGTGAAAAACTCCCTATTCCAATCAGCAGAAAGTCCTGTTCTTTTTTCTTCATTTCGTGCATTCTCTGCCGCATTTATACAAAATTCATAACATTGTTTGTAAAATTTCTCTCTACCTAAATCTTTTTTTTCATTTCCTTTTTCTCTTAAAATTTTTACAAAAACTGTTTCTGTTTGAATTCCAGCATGGTCCTTTCCTGGTAGGAGTAAAGTTGGATACCCTCTCATTCGATAGAATCTTCCAAGAAGATCGTGGAATGAATAACCACAAGTATTTCCTAAGTGTAAAACTCCATTTGCATTTGGAGGGGGTAGAGATATGACAAAGGGTTTTTTAATTTCAAAATTTTTTTCATTTAAATATTCTTCTACTTTTTCTGGAGAAAAATATCCAGACTTTTCCCATTTTTCATAAATATTTTTCTCTAAAACAGAATCATATGCTTTTGGTATTTCTTTCATAATGGGAAATTATATCATAGAAAGAAAACTAGCCCTAAGAGCGCATAGTCTTGACGATGTCTATAATTTTTTGATATAATGCCCTTTTGGCTAGAGACAGAGAATAAGGT
>SLHS01000039.1 GCA_007136035.1 Patescibacteria group bacterium
ATTCACACTAATCTTCACTAATGATACAAAAGAATGTTCCCATTCGCGAAAATTCGCGTGATTCGCGGTAAAAAAATGTCCCTCTCTGCGGTTCCTCTGTGACCTCTAACGAACGAAGTGAGTGGGTGGTGAAAAAACATATGATTTACCACCCGCTTCGCTAGAGGAACCCAGAGGACACGGACGGAGGGCGGTCGGTCTTGACAGTCGCGTGTCACCGAGTCATTGAGTCATGATTAACCGCTCGGCCACCTCCCTGGCTTATGAGGTAGGCACACCCCTTATCACACACTTTGCCGCGGGCCGATTGATTTTTCCGCCTTTCGTAGCAAGTTATCAGTTCCGGGCGGGAAAGCCGCCAGCCTTGAGCTTTTTTGTTTCCAGACGAGCTAAGTGAGAGTAGGGCCAATGCCAGCAACCGAGAAGAAAGCTCCCGCGATCGATGTTCGCTATGTCGCCGACCTGGCGCGAATCGAGCTGACCGACGAGGAGGCGGAGCGCTACGGGCAGCAGTTGCAGGACATCATCGCATATGTCGACAAGTTGCAGGAGCTGTCGGTCGAGGGGATCGAGCCGACCGCCCACGCCATGCCGCTGCACAATGTGCTGCGCGAAGACAGGGTCGAGCCTTCACTGTCGCGCGAGGTTATGCTGGCCAACGCCCCGGCGGTCAGTCGCGACCAGTTCGTGCAGGTGCCGGCGGTTATCGAGGAGGGGGACGCCTGATGGAGCTGGAGCGGATGACATTCTGCCGTGCCGCCGAAGGTCTGGCCAGCGGCGAGTTCAGCTCGACCGAGCTGTGCCGGGCGCTGATCGAGCGGCAGGCGAAGATCGACCGGCGGATCAATGCCTACCTTTATTTCGATCCCGAGTCGATTCTCGCGGCCGCCGCCGCGGCGGATCGGCGACGGGCCGGGGGACGGCCGCTCAGCCGCTTCGACGGGGTGCCGCTGGCGGTCAAGGACAATCTTGCGGTGCGGGGCGATCCCTGCACTTGCGCCTCGAAGATTCTGCGGAATTTCACTTCCCCCTATGACGCCACGGTGATCGCCAGGCTGCGCCAAGCCGGAGTGGTTCTGGCCGGGCGCACCAATATGGACGAATTCGCCATGGGCTCGACCAACGAGAACAGCGGTTTTGCGCCGGTGGCCAATCCCTGGGATTTGTCGCGGGTTCCCGGCGGTTCCAGCGGCGGCTCGGCGGCGGCGGTGGCCGCCAGTCAGGCGCTGGCCGCTCTCGGCTCCGACACTGGCGGTTCGATTCGGCAGCCCGCCGGCTTTTGCGGCGTAGTCGGCTTGAAACCCAGTTACGGCCGGGTTTCCCGCTATGGCCTGGTCGCCTTCGCCTCTTCGCTCGACCAGATCGGACCGCTGACCAGGGATGTCCAGGACAGTGCCGCCATTCTCGAATTGATCGGCGGGCATGACCGCCTGGACTCGACTTCTCTGCCCGAACCGTGCGCCGGTTTCGCCGGGCGCTTGAACGAGGCCTCGGTCAAGGGGCGGCGCATCGGTCTGGCCAGAGAGTACCTGGCCGGCGAGGGGCTGGACGCGAGAGTTCGCGAAACGGTCGAGCAGGCGGCCGGCACGCTGGCTGAGATGGGAGCCGAGGTGGTCGAGGTTTCCCTGCCGCACAGTGAATACGCGGTCTCGGCCTACTATATCATCGCGACCGCCGAAGCCAGCGCCAATCTCGCCCGCTTCGACGGCGTGCGCTATGGCTATCGCGATCCCGAGGGCGAGCGGCAGGGCATTCTCGAATTGTACCGGCAGTCGCGGGCGCGGGGGTTTGGCGACGAAGTGAAGCGGCGGATCATTCTCGGCACCTATGTTCTGAGCAGCGGCTATCACGACGCCTATTATCTGCGGGCGCAGAAAGTGCGAACCCTGATCCGTCGCGACTTCGAACGAGCCTTTCAACAGTGCGAAGTGATTCTGTCGCCCTGCTCGCCGACTCCGGCCTGTCGCCGGGGCGAACTGGCGACCCCGCTGGAGATGTATTTGGCGGATATTTTCACGATCCCGGCCAATCTGGCCGGAATTTGCGGCATCTCGCTGCCCGCCGCCTTTACCGCGGAGGGCTTGCCGGTGGCCGTGCAACTGCTCGGCCCTGCCTTGGGGGAGTCGGCATTGCTGACTGCCGCCGCCGCTTTCGAACAGGCCAGCGGGCTGGGGCTGCGGACTCCGCAACTGTCGGCGTAATTCATAAGGAGCTTAGTCGTGCAACATACCTGGACAACTCAACTGCTGGATTTGCAGGAGAAGGACTTGCGCATTTTCAAGTTGCGCGGGCAAGTGGCGGCGGTGCCAACGGAAAAGAGCCAGGCTCAAGCATTGTGCGAGCAGGAGAAGGAAAAACTGCAAACGGCCAGGCAGCGGGTGGTCGAGATTGAGAAGGGAATCAAGAAGCTGGAGATGGAAGCCGAGTCATGGCGGGAAAAGCAACGGAACTTCGCCTCGAAGTCAACCATGATTCGGGATAACGACGAATACCGCGCCGCGCTTCAGCAGATTGAACAGTGCCGAAAGAAGATATCCGACTGCGAAGACCGCGAACTGGATTTGATGGCCGAGCTGGAGGCCGCCCGCAGCCGGCTGGAAGAGGAGAAGAGGATCCTGGCCGATGTCGAAACCAGGACGCGCCAAACCCTGGAGGACTTGGATTTGCGGGCACGCAATTGCCAGGCGCAGATCGACCGGCTGACCGAGCAGCGGTCGGCGGTCGCGGCCGAGATCCCGGGGGATGTGATGAAGCGCTACCAGCGTATGATCGATAATTCGGCGGGGCGCCCGGTCTTGGTTCCGGTCGGCCGGGCCAATATCTGCGGCGGCTGCCACATGAATGTGCCGGCTCAGGATCGGGTGCATGCGGCCGGCGGTCAGTTGGTCGGCTGTCCGAACTGCGGCGCCATGCTCTACTACGACGAAGATATGGCGTGAGCGAACCCTTGCAAACCTGGTGTCTGCGCATTGCCTACGACGGCTCGAACTATGCCGGCTGGCAGATCCAGCCGCAAGCCCCGACCGTGCAGGCCGAAATCACCGACCGCTTGCGCAAGCTGTTTCGCCAGCCTGACTTGAAGCTGCATTCGACCAGTCGCACCGATGCCGGGGTTCACGCCCTCGACCAGAACGCCAGCTTTACCGTGCCCTTGAACGCTCGCCCGGTCGCGCCGCCACGGTTGCGGCTTTTGCTCAACCGCTGGCTGCCGGACGATATCCGAATCGTCGCGGCCGAACTGGCGCCGGCCGGTTTCCATGCGCGTTTCTCGGCAGTGGCCAAGGCCTATACCTATGCGATCGGCCTGGGTGAACGGGAGTCGCCATTCTGGAACCGCTACTGCTGGTGGCACAGTCGGCCGCTCGATCTGGCGAGGATGCGGGCGGCGGCCGACATCCTGGCCGGACGGCACGACTTCGCGGCCTTTGCCGCCAACCCCCGGCGCGAACTGGAAACGACGGTGCGCGAGATTCACCGGTTCGAAGTTCTGGAGTGTCGGGGGAAGGTTTATCTTAATGTGGTGGGCGACGGTTTTCTGTATAAAATGGTGCGCAGCCTGGCCGGCTATCTGGTCGAGATTGGCGGCGAAGCAACCTGGCGGCCGGAGCAGACGCAAAGACTGCTGGCCGGCGGACAGCGGATATCCAAGGTGAAAACCGCGCCTGCCCACGGCTTGTTTCTGGCTCGCGTCTTCTTCTCCCCCGAACAGTGGCGCGAATATCGGCCGCTGCTGCCGCCGGTCCTTTGATTCGGCTAAATGTATCCGACAAAGCGCGGGGGTGAAGTGTGCCCGGCGGCCGGGGCAAACCTACAAAGCCCCCTGCAATCATTGTCCCTCCTGCTTCCCGCGCCCGCAGCCGTTGTCGAAGATTCGTCTCAGGCGGAAAAAACCAAAGGATTGATCACGCCCCTTCGGGATCATGTCAATGCTTACTTGTTGGCCTTTCCCGGGTCAAGCGCGTACAGGAGCCGCATGCAATTCGATGCCCAGCGCCTGAACTACTTTAAGGATGGTATCAAAACCAGGCGTCCGATCGCCAGAGAGCGCTTTATACAGACTCTCACGTGACAGGCCCGCATCCCTTGCAACCTGTGTCATGCCTTTGGCACGGGCGATGTCACCGAGCGCTTTGGCAACAAATGATGCATCGCCTTTCGACTCCTCAAGGCATGCCTCCAGATAGGCGGCCATCTCTTCGGGGGTCCGAAGGTGTTCCGCCACGTCATATCGTGTTGTCGTTGTCTTGCTCATCTCTTTTCTCCTACAAGTTGCGCGCAAGGCGCAACGCTGTGCTGATGTCCCGCCTTTGACTACTCTTGTCCCCGCCCGCAAGCAGTATGACCAACGAACGCCCCCGCTTCCTGAAATAAATGCGGTAGCCGGGGCCGTAATCGATCCGCATTTCCGAAACACCTTCACCCACGGGTTTGACGTCTCCGGCATGTCCGCCGGCAAAGCGTTCGACTCGCGCCAGAATGCGGGCACGTGCGCGTATGTCGCGCAGACCGTCAAGCCAATTGGCAAACGTGGTTGTTTTGCGGATTTCTAACATCGCGTATACTGTATCCTGCGGGATACGGTTTGTCAAGCGGCCGCTGTTGATCATCCGGGGCCAACGTCGAGGCTCTGCGGCGGCGCGATAGCGACGTACGCAGCAGCCAATGGTTGGATTTCATTTCATGTATACTGCTTCATCTGCCGTGAAATACCAAGATGCCCAATCCCAAAAGGATGGATTCTCTTTAACAGCACCAAATGCTGGCGCCGAAGTCGCGTTGAAAAACAGCCGTGCGTGATTGTGGCCGTAGACCACGCCCTTGCCGAATCGTTCCCCGACCTTGAAGTAAAAATAGCGCCTCGATGGACGTCGACTGCGAAGGTTGTCATATTCGAAGCTCCGCAGATATTCGTTCGTTGGGGCATGGAGTAGCTTGCGTAGCCCCCAATCGAATTGGTTTTCCTCCTCATCGATGGGGTAGACACTGCCGTCTTTCACAGTCACCGTATAACGGTTTATCACCCGCTCTGGTGAATTCTCAAATACTGCGGCAAATGAAATGTTCTGGTTGATCTCTTCCTCTGACAAAATCTCGACTGGACCATATTCGACATACCTGAGCTCTGGATACATTGCCCC
>SLHS01000096.1 GCA_007136035.1 Patescibacteria group bacterium
CTTAAAAAAACCTTTTGCACAAAAGACTCTGATAAATCCGTACGTAAGATAAAATAGTTCTCTTTATCTAAAACATTATATTGAGAGCCTAAAATATTCTTACAAGCACTCTTTAGCTCAACTAAAGAGAGTCTTTTTAAACGTCCAGGTACAAAAAAATACTCCATATGGGAAATTATACACTAATCTTTTCGATTAATAATCTGGTAACTTTAGCTCTATGACCATAATTTTTCCTGTATCTTGATTTTGCTTTGAAAATCAAGCCTCTAATCTTCTCTCCTTTTTTTTGGGAATCTATTTTTGCCTTTACCTTAGCTTTTTCAACATAAGGTTTACCTATATGTGTGTTCTTACCATCTTCCACCAAAAGAACCTTATCCATCTCAATACTATCTCCCTTTTCACCTTCCATGTAATCTACTTCATATTTTTTACCTTCAAAAACCTGTAACTGGCTTCCAGAGATTTCAATAATTGCAAATTTTGGATTTTCTGTTTTTTCCTTTTTCATAAGCGAAGATTTTAAATCAAAGCCTCATCATTGTCAATATGAGAATACTGCACATCTCGATACTTATCAACATTATTCGATATTATACTCTGAACCAAACCTAAAGAAAAGAAAAAGAAGAATATACTAGTACCACCAATGCTCATAAGAGGCAGAGGAATACCCGTTGCAGGTACAATACCTGTATTAGTACCAACATTTATAAAAACTTCAAGAAAAATTTTAATCGCAATACCTGTCAAAATGATAAATTCGAAATCCATACTTAAACTTTTTAGTGCATAAAACAATATTGTAAAGATTAAAATTGAATAGAGTATAATCAACGAGAAACTTCCTACAAGACCGAATTCTTCTGAAAATGCTGCAAATATAAAGTCCGTTTGATATTCAGGTAAAAATTGTAACTTACTTTGTGTGCCAAAACCCCAACCTTTACCAAAAATCTGTCCTGAGCCAATTGCAACTCTAGACTGGTCAACATTAAAACCCAAATCTTGGGAAGTCTCTACTGGATTAAAAAATGCATTAATCCTTTCCTTTTGGTAATCTAAAAGAATTGAATTCCAAGTTATCGATGAAAAGAAACCAATCAATAAACCTACAGCTAGACAAACAAACAACATCTTACGCCAATGTTCCCTAGCATAGTAAATAAAAACCGTTATTGTAATTAATGCTGCAAAGGAAATAAAAGCATAGATATAACTACCTAGAAAGATTGCTAAAATAGTACTACCTGAGAAAAAAAGTGTTAGCAAAAACAGAGAATTTCTTAATTGGTTTTTCATTATACTAAAAACTAACAGCCCCCAAAGCAAAAATAGTATGAAAGACATGCTTCCATGCGGTTGTACATATACTATCGCTATAATTGGCAATAGCAATAAAAAAGTAATTAAGAACAAAATATGTTCACTCACTCTGTTTCTTAGGCTAAAAATGCAACCCGTAAATAATATTATTGTTACTTTAGCCATTTCAGAGGGTTGAAATTGAAACTCACCAAAAATTAACCATCTTTGGGTATTATTTATTACTGGCCCCCATAGTATTGTTGCAAGTAATAACCCTATTGTTAAAATATAAATTAGTACATTAAATTGCTTAAATTTTAAAACAGAGTAATTTACTCTTGAAAGGGAAATATACACAACCCAACCCAGGACTACAAACATAAGATGCTTGATAAAAAGGTCTGAAATTTCCACACTCCCATCAGGCTGTATACTTAATGAAAGTACATTGAAGAGGCTAAGTATTGAGAGCACAATTAGACAAAAAGTTATGAGCCATACATGTCTCATGCTACTTCTTCCTCATAAAGGCTGGTACTTCTAAATCATCGTCATCTAAATCATCCATATCTAGTGGTTTTTGTGGTTCCTTTTCTTCTTTCTTCTCTTCAACCATTTTCTCATCTTCTCCCCCTTCATCTTCTTCCCCCTCTTTATTGTCTTCATTTTCTGCTTCTGTTTTTTCACTCTCTATGATATCATCCTCAACTTCATCTTGGAGAACATCATCCACTACTTCCTGTTTTGTAGAAATTGTAGAGGCAGAGTAGCCCATCTTTTGAGTACCATCAAAGCCTGTTGCTATAATTGTGATTACTATTTCATCTTCCAAATTTTCATCTATTGAAGCACCAAATATTATATTAGCATTTGGGTCCACAGCTTCCTGAATTAACTGTGCCGCAAGATCAACTTCCTTCATAGATAAATCTAAACCCCCAAGAACATTAAATAGAACTCCCTTAGCACCCTCAATAGAAAGATCTAGCAAAGGACTATTTGTGGCCATTCTCGCAGCTATTTCAGCTCTGTTTTCACCTGATGCTCTTCCAATACCCATTAATGAAGAACCTGCATCGGTCATTATTGACTTGATATCAGCAAAATCCACATTAATAAATCCAGACTTTGTTATTAAACCAGCAATACTCTTAACACCTTCGGCAAGGACGTTGTCTACTTTTTTCATAGCTTCTATAAAAGAGATATCCTCATCAACAATCTCCAAAAGCCTTTGATTGGGGACGATTATAAGAGTATCCACCTTGTCTTTAAGCTCAGCAATACCTTGTTCCGCAATCTCTTGCCTGTGTTTTCCTTCAAAATCAAAAGGCTTGGTAACAACTGCAACCGTCAGTGCTCCTAAATTCCTTGCAATACCTGCTACTATTGGAGCTGCACCAGTTCCTGTACCTCCACCCATACCAGCAGTTACAAAGACCATGTCAGCTCCAGTTAGATGTTCTGTAATCTCATCTACTGTTTCATCGGCTGCTTTAGCACCAAGATTATAATCACCACCCACACCAAGTCCTCGAGTTAAATCATTACCTAGTTGAAGTGTTGTTGGCGCTAAACAATTTTTTAAAGACTGGGCATCCGTATTAAAACCCATAAATTCTACCCCCTCTATTCCATATTCAGAAATCATTGTATTTATGGCATTACTACCACCCCCACCAACACCAATAACTTTTATTTTTGCTACGGGATCTGTATTTGTGACAACAGGCATTTTCTAAAATATTTAAATTAAATTAAGGTTTTAAAGATTTAACCCAATCAAGAAATTTCTGAAAAAATCCTCCAATATTTGCTTTACTTGTGCTTTTTTCTCTTGTACTAACCTCAGCATCTTCATCCAAAGCATGTTTTATCAAACCCTGAACTGCAGCATTAGATGGATCTGTTATCTCGTCAACCATACCACTCAAACCAGAAGGATAACCAACACGAGATGCAACTCCAAAAACGGATTGAGAAACTTTGGTTATATCCTTGAGTAATGCTGTCCCTCCCGTTATTACTACACCTGAGGGCATAGCAATATCATAACCTGCTTTAGATACAGTATCCTTAACCATTTCGAAAAGCTCTTCCAACCTAGCTTCAATTATTTGTTTTATCAAATTTTTTGAAACAACTTTATTCCCAGAAATACCTATTACAGAAAGATCAACTTCATCATCTACTTTCTTTTTACTTTTCTTTTCATCTTGAGAATTATATATTAATCTTGGCTTTTTTCTTCTTTGCTCGACCTGAGCGTCTTCTTTAGCAAATAATTTATCCAAATTTAATTTTACTTTTTCAGCATCTTCAAGAGATAACTGCAAACCTATCGCCAAATCACTTGTAATATTTACTCCTCCTAAAGGCACACAACCGCTAAATATAACTGAACCTTCTTCAAATATAGAAATACTGGTTGTGCCGGCACCAATATCCAACAAAGTTACACCTAACTCCCTTTCAGTATCCGTAAGAACTGAAAGTGAAGAAGCCCAGCCAGTAAAAACAACATCTACTATGTTAAGACCCAAATGTTCAACACATTTTCTTAAGTTGAGCCAAGAAGAAGTAGGAGCTGTAATTATGTGTGTCTCGACCTCCAAGCGAGTTCCTGTCATACCAAGAGGATATTTAATACCTCCCTGCTTATCTACTATAAATTCCCTTGGAATTATATGAATGGGATTTAAATTTTCTGGTAAAGCTAAAGTCCTAGCATTTTCAATAGCACGAAGAGTATCTTCCATCGTAATTTCCGCGCCAGAGACAGCAACAACACCTTTGTTATTTATACTGTTCATCTGCTCCCCATTAATTGTCAAAAAAACATCCGAAACTGTTATACCAGCCATCCTTTCAGCTGCATTTATACTTTCTGAAATTGAATTTGTAGCATCATCTATATTGACAACCACACCCTTTTTGATACCAATACTGTCATGAGTATATACACCTATAACTGAGGAACGTCCTTCGGAATCATCTACGGAGGCAATCACTGTAGTAACTTTGCTCGTACCAACATCAATCGCAGTAATTATTCTTTTAGCCATGCTTTAAGAAGATATTAAGATTAATTCGCAAACTGTTATATACCAAATATATACAAATTTAAAGATTCATGCAAGCCTTTTATTCTTTCTTACCTTAACACAGGTCTCTCATATCTCATATCAATAGTTTCAAACGACATGTTATCATAATCTATCTTTTTTTTCACGATGATAAATCTTTTGAGTTGCTTTTCAATATCATTGGCAAAAGAGAAAATAAATGTACGCTCATCTCGAAGCATAAATTCTGCTACCTGATGGCTAATTTCCACGCTCTTAACACTGTAACCATAGTAGTTTAAAACTTGGATAATTTCAAAAATTTTTTCAGCATTGTAAAAATTAGACTGTTGGTTTAACTCAAAATCAATATTGTTTAAATCAAAACCAAAAACCTCCTTAACAGAGTAATTTGTTTTTAAATCACTACATTCTTCATGAGCAAGTACAAAACCTAGCTTATCGAGCAAAAAACAACCATCTTGATTATTAACAACAAAATAGGGGACCTTTTCTCTAACATGAATTATCACCCTGTCTGGGAAAACTTTTTCCGTATAGATATTTTTAATAAAGGGATACTTTTGAATCGCTTCTTTTCTCAAGTTAGACAATTCCGTTAAAAAGAAATTTTCGTTTTTCAAAACCTTAAAATCTTCCA
>SLHS01000062.1 GCA_007136035.1 Patescibacteria group bacterium
ATTTAAATTCTGACTATCTATGAAAGCATAGTTTGGTTTTTCTAATTTGTTTTTCTTTGCCATACCAAACTTTACTTCTTTTTTCTTTCAAAACGCTTAAATTTAAAAAACAGAATTATTAAAAAAGAGGTAATTGACTTCTTTTTTTTTGTTTGCTAGCATAATAGGAAATATATAAACTCTTAGAGTTTTTTCATGAAAAAACTTCTCTTTTCATTAGGGCTTGTGTTTGCCCTATTATTTGTTGTTGCACTCAGCTTAAACTCTGTTGTAAACAAAAGCATACAAGCACAAACTCCAACTATAGAAACCGGGTATATATGGGTTGATACAGAAAGAGATGGAGTACACGGAAATGGTTGGATGGATGGTGCGAATTTAACACTTAACTTTGGTGAAGAAGAGTTTAATTTTGCTGCATCACAAAACGGTACTTTTGTAGTTGAATTTGGACCAAACAAAAATATACCGGTTGGTGAGCTTGTAACAGTAACGCATGCCACAGAGTCTGTAACACACACACCAAAACACTTTACCTTAGGTTTCCCTCAGGAACAATACTCTAGTGATTTTCAAACAACAACAAATCCCACAATTACTGGGACTGCGCCAGATAATGCCTATGTTATCCTTTGGTTGTCAAGTTTGGGACCACATGGGGACAGAGGATTCACAAGATATTTTTATGAAGCAGCAGAGGTACAGGCAGATGAACATGGTGATTGGGAATATACATTTCAGAATGTAAATGAACGACCTTTTGAGTATAGAGATATTCACGCATTTCTTTTCTACGAAGAAGATGATTCAACTCAAATTCGCTTAGCAGATTTTGTAGATGGGCAATTTACAATGGAAGAAGGGCCAGGTAATACTCTTTACATAGAAGATCATGATGATGAGCTTTACCAATTAGACTGGTATAATACAAATGCAACATTTCTTACAAGATATTCAGACCCTGGTGCTTTTACAATCGGAGTAAATTACCAAACTAACACAATCTCTGGAGGTGTTTTTCCTTTTGGAGATTTAGAAATAACTATACAAAGAGGCAATGAAACATTTACCTATGAACACGGCTTGTTAGTAGAAGGAGCGTTTTCTCTTCATTACGATGATCACTTCTATAATGTTAAGCCGGGAGACATAGTAACTGCTTCAGTGGGTGAAGTATCAATCACTCACGAAGTAATAGATCTGCGGATTACTAATATTGACAGCGAAAACGACAGAGTCTATGGTACTACCAACTATATAGATGCTGAAGGGGATGACTATGTTTTTGTCTCTCTTACAAATCGTTATGCTCAACAAGGGATACCGCGTGTCGTTTCACCAAATCCAGATGGTACCTGGGTTGCAGATTTCTCAGTGGCACAAGTATGCCCTATTTCAGGTCAAACCTGGGGTGTTCTAGAGGTTACACCCGACACAAATGCTTGGATATATCAGGATGTTGAGG
This sequence comes from Patescibacteria group bacterium, assembly GCA_007136035.1. Taxonomy (GTDB): domain Bacteria; phylum Patescibacteriota; class Dojkabacteria; order SC72; family T1SED10-24; genus PWIP01. The sequence continues at coordinate 1,466 of SLHS01000062.1, forward strand.
TAGAACCAATTCATCATGAAATAAGTTATGGTAGAACAACAGTCGCAAGCCCATTAGCCCTAATAGAATTAGTTAGGAGCTTCCTAATAACAAGGATGGCTGAATTTGCCTCAATAACTACAAACATCTCTGCTGTCTTAGACGATCCATCTCAAAAACTAATATTTGAATCAGCTGGCTTTGGTAGAATTGAATTCTCAAGTTTTGATATCGAAACATTACTAGTTATTAATCCCGAGTATTTTGAGAACCTTGAGGACATGGTAAAAATCTCATACAACTCTGATACCAACACTCTAAGTTCTAAGGTAGCAACCAGTACACTAGACTTCTTAGCAGGGCACAATGCTACAATACAATTCTTCAACGTAGCAGAACGACTGGGAGTAACAGGTATCACAGCAGAAAATATACAGGAACATATAGATATTGAGGTATACGATGAGGATAATTTAGTAACGGACATCAGTGATTACTTTGATTGGGATAATGTAGAGTATGATCCAGAAACAGACACAATAACGTTACCTGTTAACCACTTCACAGAGTATGTACTAGGTGCATCCTCAGAACTCTCTGAAACAGACGATGAGCTCCCTGAAACAGGAGCTGCAATAATTGGAGCTGTATCTATTGGCATTCTCTCACTAGGAGGATATGCATTGTACAAGAGGAAAAAGAAGAATTAAAAACTCTTAGAAAAAAACTTTAAAAAACACACCCTACTAATGAGGGTGTGTTTTTAATATAATAAGGTTTATGAAAACAATAGATTTAACAAAAGAGAAAGAAAAAAAGAAGAGGAAAATAAATCCAAAACTTGCAAAAGTTTTAAAGGTAATTGTACTCGTATTCCTCCTTTATCTAATCCTAGCTCCATTTCTTCCAGAAATAGCATATCAATTAAGAAGCCTTTTGGGTATTCAATATCAAGAAGAGGTAATATTTTCTGAAGAGGAGGAGATAGTTGAAGAAAATGATGAAGATATAGGAAGGAGAGAAAGTAGATATGCAGATTTCGACCTAGACGGTAATAGATTAGTCATTCCGAGCATAGGAGTACATATAGCGATAGTTGAAGGAACGGACGAATCTGTGCTGTACAGAGGGGCCTGGAGGAGACCAAATACCAGTACACCAGACCAAGGAGGCAATACAGTCATAACTGGGCATAGATTTCATTACATACCTCCAAATAACAGAACTTTTTACAATTTGAATAAGTTAGAAAAAGATTCAAAGGTTTTTGTTTTTTGGAATGAAAAAGAATACATATATCAAGTCTACGACAGATTTATAGTTAAACCAGAACAAACACAAATTGAAGGACCAATGGATGGAAATATATTAACCCTCTATACATGTCATCCCCTCTGGACTGCAGATCAAAGATTAGTAGTTCGTGCAGAACTTTTAGAAGTTAGAGATTAAAAACACATTAAGAAAGATTTAAAAGAGAATTAAAAACTTGAAATAGTAGAGATATTTCTTTATAATCAAACCATCTCGTTCATCTGTATGGATGAAAGGAGCACTCGAATCCGCTCATAAGAGCGGATTTTGCTTTTCATACATCTCCCACTCTTTCCTCATTTTTTCCCTTCTCCATCTATAATCTATCGGATAAGCTGAAAGTAACAGGTAATAACCCTTCCTCTGCCCTAGAATAACAATATACTCAAAAGATTCTAAAGCAAGACAAATATGTTCCTTACCTTTCCTTTTGTTCTTCCATCTTTTAACAAATTCGTCTTCACTATTTTCAAAAACAAATCTAATCCAACGTATCCTTTCACACCTACGCAAACTAGGGATTCTCTCATTTTCCACATCTCCCTCCGAAGTAAGGTGCCAAAAAGCTCCCTCCTTACCCTTGTAAATAGGCTGCTTTTTAAGAAAAACCCTTAAGCCATTGTATAAGGGAGGGGAATATTTAAGATCTTCACAAAAGATTTCATAGACCGCTTCTATATACTTCTTCCAATTATTTTCGTAGTCTTCAAAAAGAATCAAGGGAGGGAGATGATACATAAAAAAATATCAGATATTATTTTTAACAATAACTGACATTTCTTAAAAAACTTTTTCTAAAAACTGAAATCAAAAACTAAACCAAACTCTCAAAAAGCTTCTTGTATTGTTCACCTATTTCCAAAAGATTAAAATTCTTTTTTACATATTTTTCACAAAAACTAGAATCATTTTTCCTCTCTAAAACTTCATCCATTTTTTTGGCGAGTTCATTTGTATCATACTTCTTGGCTAAAACACCAAGTTTTCTATCAACAATTAACTCCTTAAGACCATCAATATCAAAACCAACAACAGGAGTACCACAACCAAGAGATTCTACAGCAATATTTGGTTGATTTTCAGAAATAGAAGGAATTACAGTAATATCAGCACAACTATATATTTTAGCTAAATCCTTTTCCTCTTTTACAAAACCCAGATTCTTAACAGGAATATCTAAATTTGAAATCTCTCCTTGCTGACAACCAAATATTAAAAGCTCTACATCTTTCACTTTCAATTTTTTTAAAGCCTCCTTTAAAAAATCAAAACCCTTGTTCTTGTCTCTAGTCGCATTAACAGCACCAAAAAGAATATATTTTTTTTGTTTTTCCAAATTCAACTCCTTTTTAACTTTTTCCTTCTTTCTTTTTCTAAAAATCTCCGTATCTATTGGATTGGAAATAACTTCAACTCTACAATCTTTGAAAAGAGAACTCTCCTTTGCACACTTTGCTAACCATTTACTTGGTGAAACTATTGTTAAATTTACATCATCCCAAAACTTTTTTTTAGAACGCCATATACTCCTACTCAAATCATTCTCTCTTCCAACATCTAAAACTGGACAATTACCACACATCTTCCTGTACCTTTTACATCCTAAAGGTAAATGACAACCACCAGTAAAAGCCCAAGAGTCATGCAATGTCCAAACAACAGGTTTTTTAAAAAGACCAACATCTTTAATCGAAAAAAGCCCATTGTTTATGTAATTAAGATGAATAATGTCAGGGTCTAAAATTTCTACATACTTTCTATGCCCCAAAGAATATTTTGAAGTACTAAATGGCGCAGCAAAATTGTTAGAGAAAAAAAGTTTCGGATATTGCTCCAACCTACTCCAAAAAAACTTACCTCTGCGAAAAAAGAAACTTTCGTTTCTTTTACAACCATTACCTTCTAAAGCAAAGAACGGCGCCTCTACTCCATTTAAAAACAAACTTTTGGAAATCCTTTTTGCAGCTTTTGCAGCTCCCCCTCTACTTTCATCTGTATTACAAACTACTACTTTCATTGAACTTAATTATATGTGTTAAAAATTTTTTAATCAATTAGTATTACATTGTAAAAATTCACTCTTTGGATTATCATTAGTACACTATGAAATTAATACATCACAAAACCCTAAAGCCTGAAAAATGGTTCAGTTTGAGACTATGTGAACAAATGGCAAATATTGGCAGTGAAGTTGAGAGAACCATTATATGGAG
>SLHS01000071.1 GCA_007136035.1 Patescibacteria group bacterium
AGATTTTTGCCCCCAAAAAAAAATAATAATGTTCTTTCCCTTCTGCATTTCAGAAATCATATTAAGATCTATTGGGAAGTTAACTTCTCTTACTTCCCCCGGGTCAATAGTATCAAAGTTCCCTACAAGTTGAAAAGGATATGTTTTATCATTTAATTTATATACTAAGGAATAACCAAAATTTTCATCATATATATCTTCATAATTAATGCTGGTTTTTCCAATATTTTCCAGTTTTAAAGTAAAATCTCCTTGTGTAGTGTTCCCCCCTTTGCTTGGTTTAAGTAAAGGTTTACTGTTCTTAAGGTGATTTAATGCCCTATTAGTGCTTATTTTTGCTATATTCTCAGCTTTTCTCTCATCATCATATTTATTTGTGATTAAAACGGTATCTCCTATCGAATAGTTCTCTAGAGATATTTTATCTTTCTCAAAAGTATAAACTAGTTTATCTTCAGGAAATTCTAAATCTAGAATAGTGAAAGTATCAAAAGAGATAGATCTAATTTTACCTATAACTCTAATGCCTTGTGTTGCCCTATTTTCTAGCCTGTTGTATTCTTTCACGCTTATAGCGTTTCTATACTCCTGAGTTGAAGACAAAAAAACAGCTAAAGCAACAAGAATCAAAATAAAGGCGAAAATAACAATCTTCCTTTTCATGCTATATCGTAGCACATTATAAATTACTTTGTCCAAAAAAATGGTTCTCCATGCCCTGGATAAATTTTCATTTTATCTTCCAATATTTCGTTAAGTTTATTCAGGGATTCATACATTTTTTCTGGTTCCCCACCGGGCAAATCAGTCCTACCATAGCCACAATCAAAAAGAGTATCTCCAGTAAATATAAAATTATCTCCAAGTAAACAAATGCTACCTTTAGTGTGTCCGGGAGTGTTAATAACTTTTAACTTTGTTCCATTTATTTTTAATTCCTCCCTATCTTTAAGAAATTTGTCAATGTGAAAATCTATATATTCTTTCTCATTTTCATGAATTAAAATTTCTGCATTAAGTTTTTCTTTTAGTTCATTGTTTGCTACGGTATGATCAAAGTGGTAATGAGTATTAATAATTCTGACATTCTGCTGTTCTATATTTTCAAGTATTTTATTTGTATCACCTCCAGGATCAATAATAATAGCTTCTTTTTCTGTTTTCAAAATATAGCAATTTGTTCCCAACTCTCCAACTTTTATTTGTATTATTTCCATATTTACCCTTTTTTTAATCTTTTAGTATATTTTTTTACTTCCCTTTTCCCCCATATTAGAGGTCGCTTTTTCTCATCCAAACTTTTGTCTCTAAAAACAGTTTTTTCATCTTCTAGACATAGCATATCAACATCTTCAGGTAAGTATTCTAGAACTTTTTCCATATATAGTGTTTCTATTTCGTCTTTTTTCTCTGTTTCTATCTGTGTTTTTCCGTTTTTAACACTTTCTATTATATCTAAGGAAGTTTCAATAGCCTGAGCTTTAAAATGATCTATATATTCTTGTTTTTCTCCCTCAATTTTTCCCATTAATTTTCAGATTCAAAAATTTCCAAAATATAATTTAAAAAATCCTTTTCTTTTTCTAAATTATCAGGGTAAAGTTCTTTTGCAACCTTTTTACCCTCTTCTATAGGGTTTTCTAATATCCTCTCAATTTGTTTTGTGTGAATCTTTGCCTCTTTTTCTATCAAATCTGCGTCTTTAGCTCCTCCCATTAGTATGGCAGTTTTGTATATATTTTCTATAAAATTTTCTTGTTCTTTGGAATTATCAGGGTATAACTCTCTTGCAACTTTTGGAGTTTCACCTTCCAAATCGCTTAAGATTCTCTCAATATGTTCTTCTGTTAAACTTTCTTCCGCTTTCTTATCTTCCTTTTCCATTTTGACTTTTTATGTAAGATTGTATAATAATAACATAGTTTATTTTCTTAGAAAACAGTATTAAAGAATTAAAAGATTTTTTTAGTGATGAAAAGATTTTTAAAATATATTCCATATTAGAGGATAATTATTTTGGAATGTTGTATAAGGATGATTTTTCTCTCTCTAGGGAAAAGTTGGATTATTATACGCGAAAGCATTATGAAATTTATTCTATAAAAGCGGACAAAATACTCAAAAATTTACCTCAATGTTTAGTTTTGTCTAGTGGTATGTTCGGTGGGAAAACAACTTTATCTTTTCTAATTTGTGAAAAACTTCAGAAGGAAGGTAAAAAAGTAGAAATGTTAATTGCAGATGTTGTTGGTGAGAATTATATCACAGCGAGATCTTCTAAAAGATTTCAAAAAAAGTCTGCTAAAAGGTTTGGACAACTTACTAAGTATAAAAAGACTATTGAGAATTTAGCTGCAAAAGATATAGACGTAATATTATTAGATGAGTTTTCTTTTTTAGATATTAAAATAATTCAAGATTTACAGGAAATGTGTCTCTCAAGTGGGAAAACCTTGATATTAACAGGTTTAAGCAGCAGTTATTTAGGTGAACCTCTTCCTGTTTTTAAGGAAAAATCTAACATTTTTGAAAATGCTCAAATTGAAGAATGTTTTTCATTTGTACCAGGATTTTGTGAGGAAGAACCTTTAGGTAGAAATACTATTAGATACTTGAAAATTAATGGCAAGTGGGTTTTAGATTTTGGACTTTTACCTTTAATTGTTTCAAAAGAAAAAGCACATATTGTCCATTATGCTCCAGCAATGTATGAACATACTGCTGTATATATACTAAAGGATGAAAAAGAACTTCTGAATTCTATAATCTTTCCCTCAAGGGAGAGAATCTTTAAACAGAATTTATTATTTACGAAGCTAAACTAGAGAAGCTACTATTCCAACGCTTTCATAGTGAATAGTTCTTCTAATTTTTCACAATATCTATTCAAATCTTTCGTATGCCAAACTCTAATTATCTCATCATCTTTTTTAGCTCTAGAAACATAGGTATCCTTCGAATGAGCTAGGACTTTTACATTTTCAGGTAATTCAGTAAGTATTTTTTTCAGTTCCACTCTTATAGAGCCTCTTTTGTATGCACAGTCTTTTTTTTTACTTAACCTATCTATATTTTTCTTTGAAACGTCAATTTTATCTAGGCTTTCTTGTATTTGCTTTAGAGAAAAATCTTCTGTCCAATCTTGTATCATATCCAAAAGATGTTCATCCTCTATCATTGTTCTTTAACGTTTAATTTAGAACTTCCAATACCTCCTCCCCTATTTCCTTTTATCCTTTTTATGTTTTTGATTTGGATAAATTTTGCTTTTGGGACTTCATTTAATACTAACTGTGCAATCCTGTCTCCTTTTTCAAAACTCAGTGTTTCTTCACCTATGTTGTGTAAAATAACTTTTAATTCATCCCTAAAATTTGTATCTATTGTCGCAGGTGAATTCGGTATTCTAAGAGAAGTCTTATATGAAAGTCCGCTTCTTGGTCTTATCTGCAATTCAAATCCTTTAGGTATGGCTACTTTAAAGCCAAGATTGACAAGTTTTGTCTCGTTTGGTTTTATTTCAATATTCTCACATAAGGCAACATCTGCTCCAGCATCCTCCTCGTCTGAATAGTATGGGATTAGAGCATTCTCGTGGCATAGTTCTATATAGACTTCTTTTTTTAATCTACCCATTGTGAATTATTAGAAATTTCATCTACAATTTTTCTATCTTTTGTTATATTATACATTACATATAATTTTTTAAAACATTTTTATGAAAGAAGAAACTCAACACAATTTAGAAGAAATTAAAGAACCTAAAAAATTAAAAACGAAAAAAATTGTTTTAATTGTGTTTCTAATTTTTTTGTTACTCAAGGGTGTTGGTGTTTTTTGGGCTTACAGGGAAATTACCAGCATTGTAGAGGCTAGTGATCTTGGGGTAAGCTATTCTATTCAGGATTATGAGGATTTGGTGCAAAATATTGGAATTGATGTTGAAGCAGAAAAACTTTGTTTAGATTGTGAACCCTTAGAATTTAGCGAGCCACATGATGTTGATCTAATTATTACAAATGAACAAGCTTCCGCGGCTTTTGAATATGCAAATACCAGCCTTTCTTTTGCCAAGATAGATGGTTCACAGATTAGATTTACTGAAAATATGGGTGAATTAGTGACAACAGTTACATACCAAGGAAGAAATTACCCTGTGTATATTTCAGGTAATGTTCAAAAAGCTACAGAGAATACTGTAACTGGGGAAATATTTGATTTGAAAATAGGGGGTCTTAATATACCTTCTAGCCTTAAAAATATGGCAGAGGAAGCAATTGTTAATTTAGCAAACGATAGGATAGCGACAATGGGTGATTCTTTTCGCATTGATGAGATTCAACTAACAAATGAAGGTTTAAGTTTTGAAGGTATGGCACCCACAGAAGCTAATTAAATAGCTTTTTCATTTATATCTCTGATGAGATTTGTTATTATGTCTCTGTTTTGTTTTTTAGAGACACCTAAAATTCTGTGATCATTATCGAATAATTCTATCCATGATTTAATAGCGTCCTCGAATTTCTCTTGTGTTTCTTCCTTGGAAATATCGTTCCCCTCATTATATTTTTCAACATCACGGGTAAGGGAAAAAATACTAAGATTATTTTGTTCTTTACTTAGACCTATTTTTCTAGGGTTTTGTTCAAAAAGTCTATGATGAGCCAAATGCTCTATATCAGTAACTAAAAGACCATTTTCTGAATAATCAAATCGTCCTTTCTTGTTACCCCTATGTATGATATGTGCGCAAACTAAAGGTCTACTATTTTCTCCACTCAGCTCACTTCTTTCGTTTGCTCTTTCTTTGATTTCTATACGGATTGGTTTGGTAAAGGATCCACAAAAAAACATAATACTAACTTATATGTACTAGGTATATTACTATTAATATTTTTGGATATCTCAGAATAGCATAGGTTA
>SLHS01000073.1 GCA_007136035.1 Patescibacteria group bacterium
TGAAAGAGAAACTTTGTTTAAAGAATGTTTGTTCATAGAATTACCTTTTATTATTAGGCTAAAAAGGTCTGATTTTTTTTTTAATAACTTACTATCCACTTTTAGTGTTCCAATGTAATCCTCTTGTGCCGTAGCCAAAGGTGTACCTGCATTAGCATAGCCAAGTATGGGTATACCTATGAGATACTCATAATGCTCTTCTCCCTGAATTTGTATCCCTCTCGTCCCTCCAGTTCTTATTATAAAACCTTTTCTCTCAAGGGCTTCTAAATGAGTGACCACGCCTCTTTTTGTACTTATGCCCAAGGTGTCCTGCAATTCAGATAGGGAAGGAGCCATACCCTTATCTAGGAAATAATCCCTTATAAAATTTAGCGCTTGTTCTTGTTTTTCAGTGATGGATACCTGCACCTTGTTTTCTTGGCTTAAAATTAGTATACCCCAGTATACCTACGCCTAAAAAATATGCAAGTGTATTTATTGGCCTGTAATAAAACTTTCAGAAATTAGCTTTAAAGCTTGGTTATATGTCAAACCTCTGCTTTTTAAATATTTAATCCAGTTTTGGTTTGGTGTACCAATTGTCACCTTATGTTCAAATTTTATCTCTTTTTGAGGAGTTTCTAAAAAAGGCTTTACAACTATATTATTGCTCTCGTCTAAATTCAAAATGTAAATTTCTAAAAACACATCTACATCTTTTATATCCTCCTCTATACTGCTTAGAGATATTTCTAAATCTATATTTACATTTTTTTCAGCTACAGCCCTGTAAACGATACGGCATAGCATATTAGACTCTTCAAATTGGAAATAACATTTCTTCTTTAAGGATGTATTTTTCAAAAAATTTGGTGCTAAAAAATACTCTTCAGACTTTTTTATTTCCAAAATAGTTTTTTTATTTAATTTTGCCAAGTCAATCCTTTTCATTTTTCAACAAACATATTAAGTATTCTATCTATTTCTACAGAATATTCCATTGGTAAATCTTCCGTAATTGGCTTTACAAAGCCTGAAATTATTAAATGAGAGGCTTCTTGTTCAGAAAGACCTCTTGATTGAATATATTTGAGCTGATTTTGAGAAACTTTTGAAATTTTAGCTTCATGTTCTATCGTACTCGTTTTATTTCCAATTTTGTTTGTTGGATACGAGTATGATTTCGCTTTTTTATCCAAAATTAAACCCTCGCAGCTAATAACAGATTGGGAATTTTTTGCTTCATTAGCTATTGTACAATCACCTCTGTATATACTAAATCCATCTTGTTTACTCAATGTTTTAGAGTTAATAATGCTTTTAGTATTTTTTCCAAGATGTATCATTTTACTTCCAGAATCTATAATTTGTTTTTTGTCAGCAAGACCTAGGGAAAGAAATGCACCTTTTGAGTTGTCACCCTTCAAAATAGTAGCTGGATATTTCATAGTTACTTTTGAGCCTATATTACAATCAACCCATTCCATACTACCGTTTTTATCTACTATCGCTCTTTTTGTAACCAAGTTGTAAACGTTTTTAGACCAATTTTGCATTGTGCTGTATCTCACTTTTGCATCTTTTTTAACAAAAACCTCAACTACAGCACTATGCAATGAGTTTGTCATATATTGTGGTGCTGTACACCCTTCGATGTAATGAATTTCACTACCTTCATCTGCTATTATTAGTGTCCTTTCAAATTGTCCCATATTTTGAGTATTTATACGGAAGTAAGTTTGTACTGGCATTGTTAGCTTTAAACCTTTTGGGACGTAAATAAAGGTGCCTCCACTCCATACAGCACTATTTAAAGCAGCATATTTATTATCAGAATTAGGAACTAATTTAGAAAAATATTCTTTAAATATTTCTGGATATTTTTTAAGTGCAAATTCTGTTGTTTCAAAAATAATCCCAAGAGAATCCCATTTTTCCTTTATTTGACTGTATATCACTTCAGATTCGTATTGAGTAGATATACCTGCAAGTAATTTTTGTTCTTTCTTAGAAATTCCAAGTTTTTCAAAAGTCTTTTTTATATCAGTTGGTATTTCATCCCAAGTATTAGCTTTTTCTCCTCCAGTAGCGTAATACCTAATATTTTGAAAATCTAAATCATTTAGATTTGGTCCCCAGGATGGGTTTTTAATATTTTGAAATTTCTCAAAGGAATCAAGGCGAAAATCTAGCATCCATTTTGGTTCTTTTTTAATCTTGGATATTTCTCTAACAATTTTTTCATTTAAGCCCTTTGGAAATTCTTTACTTTTCTTTGTATCCATTTTCTAAAATCTTTTTTGCTAATTTAATGTCTCCCTCTTCTTTTATCGTCTTATCCTGTACTAACAGAACTTGATCTGGAGTAATATGCTTAAGAATTTTAGGTCCATGGCTAATCAGAATCATAGTAGCTTTGTGTTCTTTCTGATAGTTTTTAACTATTTGAAAAATATTTTTGATGGAATCAATGTCCAAACCTGAATCTATTTCATCTAAAATAACAACTTTTGGTTTAAAGAGAAGCATTTGTAATATTTCAAGCTTTTTTTTCTCCCCTCCAGAAAAGCCCTCATTCACACTTCTTTGTAAAAAGTCTTCACTTAGATTTAATTCTTCTAAACTTTTTAACACTATTTCATGGAAATCCCAAACACATATCCCCTTTTCAACCATTGCTTTGTATGAAGCGAAAAGAAAATCAAAAATTTTAACCCCAGGTATTTCTACTGGACTTTGATGTAGTAACAAAATACCCAACTTTGCTCTTTCATGAAGTTTTTTTCTTGATATATCTTTACCTTTAAGAAATATTCGACCCTTTATTTTTACGCTTTCATTTCCTGAAATTACTGATGCTAGTGTTGTTTTTCCTGCTGCATTAGGGCCTAGAACCAAGGAAAGAGAATCTTTTTTAAATTCTGCGCTAATATTTTCTAGAATTTTTTCATCTTTTTCTACATACGCAGAGACATTTTTTAATTCAAGCATTCTTTTTAAAATGAATTTTAATGGAAGTATTTTACCATTACCCTTGAAATTTATCATTCATTACCATATACTTTAGTTATAATATAATTTTTTAATAAAAAGTCTATGGCAGAGACAAAAGAGAAAGGTACTAAACCTGAGGTTAAGTTTGAAGATATTAAATTTAGCGAGGAGGGTAAGACAAAGGCTATTCTTGCCTGCATCCCTCTTATCGGTTTAATTCTTCTTTTTGTAGAAAAAGATGATCAGTTTGTTAGATATTATGGAGGACAGTATACGGTTCTAGGTCTTGCAATGTTTGTTGTTTCTTTCGTATTGGGGATTATCCCAGTAATTGGTTGGTGCATTGCACCACTTTTGTGGATTGGTATGCTAGTACTTATTGTTATGGGTATGGTTAAAGCTAATAACGGAGAAAAGTTTCAAATACCAATGCTTCATGAATATGGTATGAAATTAATGAATGCTGTTTAATACTTCCACCTTAATTTGAATTCAAAAGGGAGAGTTTAGCTCTCCCTTTTCTTTTGCTTTTTAGCTTTTTTATGTATAATAACCCTTATCTACACTTTTTCGGGGAGTAGTTCAGATGGCTAGAACGCTGCTTTTGGGAAGCAGAGGTCGCAGGTTCAAGTCCTGTCTCCCCGACCATTTGTTCCTATTGATTTTTATTTCGTTCACGATAAAATGTTAATGAGAGTTTATTTAATTTGTTTTGTATTTAAAACATGATAAAAACTTTTTTGGTTACAATTTTGGCGGTCTTTTTGTTTACGGGAGTTGTACATGCTCAGGAGAGTGATTTGCCAAATCCGGGCATCCTTCCTGGTCATCCCCTTTATTTTCTAAAAAACTGGTCAGAAAATATTCGAACAGTTTTTACTTTTAGCGATGAAGCAAAAGCAGAAAGAATGCTTTTTTTGTCTGAAAAAAGATTAGCCGAAGCGAATGAACTGTCTGAACTTGGTGAAGTAGAATTAGCCCAAGAAACATTGTCTAGGTATGAAGAACACTTAAATGCTGCCTTAGCAAGAGCTCAAGAAGCTAGAGAAAAAGGACAAAATATGGATGATGTATTAGCCAGAGTCTCCGAAGCTACTCTTAAGCATCAAGATGTTTTAGCGGATGTTTATGAAAGAGTCCCTGAACAGGCACAGGAAGCTATAGGGAGAGCGATGGAACAAGGTATGCGAGGGCATGAGGAAGCTATGAATGCAATTGAATCACAGCAAGAACGGGAAAGAGTTATGGAGGATGTTCGAGAAAAAATGGTAGAAGTGGAGCAAAAAATGCAAGAAATTAGAGATAGAGGAATTAATATCCCCGAGGTTGAGATGCCGGATATGGAAGATGCTATGGATAGGATTCCTGAAACACCAAATGTAGATGTTGACGAGATAGTGGAAAACTTACCTAATGTTCCAGGGAATAGGCCCTAGTTTTACATGCAAAATATCATTTTCGACTGGACAGGTGTTATCAAAGACGGAGTTGAAGATCATCACAAAGTTATAAACCTTATGTTTGAAGATTTCAATTTGCCTCCGATTTCTATGAAAAAATTAAGAGAAACTTGGAAACAGCCCTACATGGATTTTTACAACACACATTTACCTAATTTAACAATGCAAGAGCAAAAAAGAGCTTATTTTAAAGCATTTGCTCAACTTCCTAAAGCAAAACCATATCCAGGGATGCCAAAACTTTTAAAAAAACTAAAACTAAAGGGCGCTAAATTGTTTCTATTATCTTCTGATAGCCCTAAAACCATATTAAACGAAATAAAGGATTTTGATCTTGAAGGAATTTTTGAAGATGTAGATTTAGAAGTACATAATAAAGTAGATCACATTACTAGTTTAATGAAAAGAAATTCTATAAAATCTACAAACACGATAATAATTGGAGATACGAATAATGAGATTGAAGCAGGTAAAA
>SLHS01000063.1 GCA_007136035.1 Patescibacteria group bacterium
GTTAAAGTTGATGCACAGGCTTTGGCTAAAGAGCTTTTGCAGATTTATGCTATGAGAGAAGTGTTGAGTTTTGAAGTTCCTAAGAAAAGGAAAATTTTGGAGAAAGATTTTAAAAATTTTGTTAAGGATTTTGAATTCAAAGATACCCATGATCAAAGTCTTGTTAGTCAGGAGATATTCGATGATATTTCTAGTGGTAAATTAATGGACAGGCTTTTAATTGGTGATGTTGGTTTTGGAAAAACAGAGTTGGCGATGAGGGCTTCTTTTCTCTGTATAAATATGGGTATGCAAGTTGCTGTGCTTGCACCTACGACAATTCTTGTTGAACAGCATGGTGCTGTATTTAGAGAGAGATTGGCAAAATATGGTATTAAAATAGAAAATCTTTCAAGATTTTTAAGTAATAGTGAGAAGAAAGAAAAGTTAAAAAAACTTGAAGATGGAGAGATAAATATAATTATTGGTACACATAGTTTACTTCATGAAAGCGTCAAATTTAAAAATCTTGGTTTAATAGTTATTGATGAGGAGCAGAAGTTTGGTGTGAGACAAAAAGAAAAATTAAAACAAAAAAGATTGCAAAGTCATGTACTTTCAATGTCTGCAACACCAATTCCTCGTTCTTTGGGTATGTCTCTCTCTGGGATTAGGGATATTAGTACTTTGTTTAGTCCTCCTGAGGGCAGAAAGGCTATTTTAAATAAGTTTGGGAGTTTTGATTGGGAGGTTGTTAAAAAAGCTATAGAGTTTGAAGTTAAAAGAAAAGGTCAGGTATATTTCCTTCATAACAAAGTTTTTGATATTTCATTTGTTCAGAAAAAACTTAATGAGATTTTCCCACTACTTAACATTGCTGTTTTGCATGGACAAATGCATGGTGATGATATTAGCAGAGTGATGAATGCTTTTTGTAATGGAAAAGTGGATATTTTAATTTGTACAACAATTATTGAAAATGGTCTTGATATACCTAATGTGAACACTTTGATTGTTGACGATTCTTCTAGGTTTGGTCTTTCACAGCTCTATCAAATACGGGGAAGGATAGGGCGCTCAAATGTTCAGGCTTATGCATATTTTCTTTACAAATCCATGAAAGGTAACACGGAATTAAGATTAGATGCCCTTATGGAAGCTCAAGATTTAGGTAGTGGTTTTCTTCTTGCAAACAGAGACCTTGAGATTAGGGGGGTAGGTGATTTGCTTGGTAAAGCTCAGTCAGGAAATATTAATTCTGTAGGTTATGGACTTTTTATGAAATATCTTGGTGAGGCTGTTGAGAGGTTGAAGTGATTTTAGACTTTTCCCATTCTGCCCATCTTCCAGCCATAAAGTAGTTGTTGGCTATTGGATCAATTAATGCTTCTCTTGGTATTTTAAGATTATTTAAAGAATTTGGATAGAGTTTTTCGTATGCTTGGCTAATTTTAATTAACTGATTTTGTGAATATGTTCGAATCCATGGTAAAACTTCTTTTTCTACAGTAAGCTTGTATTTTATACCTCTTCCATCACTCAAAGTTTCAATTTTTCCTTGTATTAATCCCAAATCAATTTTTTTCTTCCAATCACTTGCTATTTCTTTTTCGTCTGTTGTATTTTCTATTGGATATTTAATTCTATGAACATCACATGGAATTTCTTTTAGTCCTGCTACTATCATCCCAGCAACACGATGTGTCCCATCTCTTACAGAATACATTGGTCCACTTGGTCCTTCAATTTCATCTAGAGTAATTCGCCACATACTTTTATCTACGTGGAATAAGTATTCAACTATTTCTTCTTTTTCTTTATAATCTTTGGTTAATAAGTTTTGGAGTTTTTGTGCCACTGAAATAGCCCTACCTTTCCTTTTATCATATTCAAAACTCCAGCCATTGTGATATCTATCACCAAATGGTCTCCCAATTATTTTTTCTGTTTTTACCCAGCAAAAGCTTGGTTCTTTTTCGATTCCAGAGGTTGTGTCTACTAAGAAACCACTTTCGAGAATAGGTTTGTTTTTTAGGTTCTCATGTTTTTCTTGCAATTTCTCTTTTTCAAAATTCGTTTCTTTTATCTGTTGGGAAACTTTTTCGATGATTTCTTGTTTAGATTCTACTTCCTGTATTTCAAGATTTTCTTCGTTTGCAATGTTCTTTTCTTCTAGTTCAATCATAGTAGTAATATTTTAACATATTTTCTAAAACCTTTGTATTTGCAATCCTTTTTAAATAATCTGTGATAAAAATTTACTCGCCCCCTTGTTGGATAGAATTGTAATGAAGGTTAAAAGTATCCTAATTTTTCTTGAATTTCAAAATTATATCCTATATTCTGTTAAGTATGTCCCAAGTATTATATAGAAAATACAGAATGCAGAACTTTGATGAGCTTGTAGGGCAAGATCATATCTCTACGATACTAAAAAATGCTGTTAAAAAAGACAGTCTTTCACATGCATATCTTTTTACAGGTTCTAGAGGTACAGGTAAGACAAGTACAGCTAGAATTTTAGTCAAAGCTGTGAATTGTCTTGATCCTTCTGGAGATGGTAACCCATGTAACAAATGTGAGTTTTGTAAAGCTATCACTGCAGGACGCTTTTTAGATTTAATTGAGATTGATGCTGCCTCTAATCGTGGTATTGAGCAAATACGTGATTTAAAAGAAAAAATTGAATTTAGCCCAGCAGAAGGTAAATATAAGGTGTATATTATTGATGAAGTTCATATGCTTACTAATGAGGCTTTCAATGCACTTTTAAAAACACTTGAGGAGCCTCCAAAGCACGTTATTTTAATTCTCGCAACCACAGATGTACATAAGTTACCACCGACAATTCTTTCAAGATGTCAAAGATATGATTTTCGTCTTGGAGGAGAGGATGAAATACGGGATTTGTTAAAGAGTATTGCCAAAAAGGAAAAAATCAAAATTTCGAAGGAAGGTTTAAATATATTAGTACATAATGCAAAAGGCAGTTTTAGGGATGCTTTGTCACTACTGGATGTTGTTTATAGTGGTCAAATTGAAAGCGAAAAACCAGATGAGATTAGCGAAAATGAAATAAGGCATATTTTGGGTATTCCGGATTCTACGATGGTTTACTATCTTCTCGAAAAGATTGTGTTAAATGACAAGATAGCTGCATTGGAAATGATTAATGAAATAGATAGGAAGGGGGTCAATTTGCAGCAATTTGCCAAATATACAATTTTAATGCTCAGGGAAATTCTTGTTCAAAAAATGCAAAACAAATTAAACGAAGAAGAATATTCCTTTGCAAAGGATCTTTCTACTTCTGAGATTATAACTTTAATAAATCATTTTATTATTGCTGAAAGAAATTTAAAGAATAGTTCATTACCAATTTTAGAATTTGAAATGATTATTGGGAGAGTTAATATGGGTGAATGTATTAAAGAAGAAAGAAAGGTTAAGAAAAAACCTCAAAAAGAAAAAGTAAAGGAAAAAGAAGATAAGGTTGTAGAGAGTAAAGTATCTACTAAGAAAAGTAAATTAGATGTTGAAAAAATTAAAAAAGATTGGAAAATTTTAACAAACAAAATTAAACCTGCAAATGGTCACCTTTTTGCTTTTCTTGAAAGTGCTAATGTTTTGAATTTTGATAGGGGTAAGTTATCTATGGAAGTT
Source organism: Patescibacteria group bacterium (assembly GCA_007136035.1). Lineage (GTDB taxonomy): Bacteria > Patescibacteriota > Dojkabacteria > SC72 > T1SED10-24 > PWIP01. The sequence goes on from SLHS01000063.1 coordinate 3,643, forward strand.
CCATTCCAATTTCATAAGGATAGGATTGAGGATCCAAAGAGTAGAGAAGCGGTAGCTATTGTTTGTCGAGAGGTTTTTGGAGAATGTTTTGCATATGAGTGTGTTGTTAATGGAAAAATGGCTTCTAAAAAGAGAGCAGAAGCTGCTGTAATATTACGAAAGGAATCTAATAAAAAAGTACAAAAGCCAAAATCAAAGAAAAATTCTTCTAAAGATGTAGAAGATATTTTTAAAGATATGTAAATCTTGCAAACAAGAAATAATATGTGTAAACTTGTTGTATATATATAGCATTTTAAGTAAATGAAGAAATCTTTTGTAGTTTTTTTAATAACTCTTGTTTTTTTAATAACAACTCTTTCATTTTTTTTAAATATCTCCAAAGCAGGAGTACTAGGAGAAGGATTTCTTTTTTTAGAACGCATGCAAGCAGATGTAGCAACGGAGATGACAGTTATGTTTACTCCCTCTACAACTTTAGATGATGCAGGTAATATAAGGGAGTTTAGGATAATTTTTCCAGGGGTAGGAGCTGGAGTTTGGTGTGTGGATGATGATGAAGAGTTAACTATAACGGGAGTGTCCGCTTCTCCTGTAGAGCAAGGGTCTTGGACTATCAATGCAGCTTTACCTCACCATAATGAAGGTACTCATGATTTAGAGGCTAGGTGTCATCAAGGAGGGGCAGGAGGTAATGATTATATAGAGGTAGTTAACATAGGAGAATTAACATCGGGTACGAGTTATGGTTTTACTTTAGATGCAGATGTTACTGTTTTTAAGACAGGTTCTGCAGGAGAACATCTAATCTCTTACCAATTAGAAGAGGGTGAGGTAGTAGAGAACTTAACATTTGGAATAAATTTGTTACCTACTGATCAAGTAATTGTAACGACTGAAGTTTTGCCTGTTGACACAATAAGTTGTACAGTGGGGGGTAATGTAGAACTTCCAGATTTATTTCCAGGAGGTCCTTATGTAACAGGTAATCATACGCTTTTTACAGATGCAACCACAGGTTTTTATTGGACTGTTTATGGTGTAGGTAATGGAACTGATGAGGCAGGTCTTTATAAATCGATTGCCACTCAAGATTTACTTTCATCTCATGGAACAGATGGAGTTGTAAATTTAATAACGGGAGATGGTTTTGGTTTAGAATTTAGTTCAGTGACAGCAGGAACTCCAGAAGATGATTACAATCCAACTGCAAATGGTGGAGCTGGAATTTTTGGAGA
>SLHS01000075.1 GCA_007136035.1 Patescibacteria group bacterium
AGGAGTTTCCCCTGCTGTTAAAAATAACATCGGTGTTTTAATCCAGCCAACATATTCAATAACTGTTAGAGCAAAAGCTAAAGATGTTGTACCTCATATCGAAATTGACATTTCAAATCTGGAAAATATTGGTGACGCAATAGTATTAGAAGAAGTTAAAATACCTGAAGGGATTGAACTTTTTAATCCTGAAGATATTAATAATACTGTTGCAACAATAACAGATTTACAGAAACAAGTAGAGGAAGAAGTAGAAGAAACAGAGGAAGAAGAGGAAGAGGGAGAAGTAATCGATGGTGAAGCTGAAACTATAGAAGGGGAGCAGAAACCTTCTGAAGAAAATACAGAACAACAGAGCGAAGAAAAAAAAGAATAATATCTTTTTAGCTCAGGAAAAGAAATATGATTACAGTTATCATAACCTCCTACAAAGAACCCAAGACTATTGGGGAAGCTATTAAAAGTATAGCTTCTAAAGATTATGAAATAATACAAATTAGTCCCGATTCAGAAACTTTAAATACTGGTTTAGAAGTCGCAAAAAAATCAGGAATACAAAAAAATTTCAAACAAATTAAAGATCCATGTAAAGGTAAACCTCACGCTTTAAACCTTGCTTTTAAAGAAGCTAAAGGAGAAATTCTGGTATTAACTGATGGTGATGTTTTTTTTGAAAAAAAGGCCGTTGAAGAGCTAATCAAACCTTTTGAAAATAAAAATATTGGTGGAGTAAGTGGAAGACCTGTTTCAAGAGACAAAGAAGATACTATGATGGGGTATTTTGGTCATTTATTATCCGATGCTGCACATCACAAAAGAGTAAATGCCGTTAAAAAAGATGCTTTTTTCCCTATGAGTGGATATGTTATGGCTATAAGAAATTATAATTTTAAATTACCAGAAGATGTTCTTTCAGATGATGCATATATCTCTCATGTAATTGCAAATAAAAATAAGAAAATTGCTTATACTCCTAAGGCAAGAGCTTTTGTAAAATATCCGACAAATTTAGATGATTACTATAAACAAAAAGTTCGTTCTTTGGGTGGATATTTACAATTAGAAGAATATGGAATAATTAAAAAAGAAAAAAACACTAGAAAATTTAGAGACGAACTAGCTTACTTTTGGTTTCCATTTTCCTATGCTTCAAATATTAAAGAATTCTTTTGGTCAATACTTCTATTTCCAATTAGGATGATTACTTGGATAAAAATATTCTTTGATAGGAAAATCTATAAGAAAGATTTTAAAAAATCTTGGACTAGAATTGAAAGTACAAAATAGATACAAACTATTCTATAAAACCTATATCCCTTATATAACTTATATTTCCAAAAACTTCGCGAGCTAGATTAGAATATCTGACATCATGGAAAACAATCAAAGCTGGAAATTTATGATTATGAATATACAAACAACGTCCTAGGTTTATTGAACTATCACCACCTGTTGCAAATAAACCTCCTACTACTTTCAAACCATCACGTAAATCTTCATCCCCATCAACAAAAGGAATATCTATTACACCATCTACTAAAAAGAAACCTCGAACCAAATCATAACCTGGAGCACTATAAAAATCGGTCTCATCCATTCCCTCAGATTTATAATCTCCTGAATCTATTGTCACATTACCTTTCACAACAAAGATACAACCGTTTATACCTTCTAAACCTAGATCTTCATAATCCAAAGGATTTACTTCTAAATCACCATTTACAAAATATACATGACGATTATTTTTACAAATATTTAAATCCAAATTTGAACCTTCTACTTCTGACCACAAAGAACCTGAAGGATCTCGAACTTGAGCACGATTGAGTAAAATACCATACCAAGGAACATTAATACGCTTAGAATAATTGAGTAATTTATAAACCTTCTCTTTCCAACCAACGCTTGGAAGAGTATCAGAAGTTAAAGTTAAAAGTTCCGAAGATAAAGAAGTTTTTTCACCTACATCTATCAGTTCTATATCTGTTCCTGGCATTGGCATTACAGACATTCCTCTTATTGATAGAGGTGGTAAATATCCTCGTGATCGGGATGGGGGTGAATCTCCTGGTGGTTTGAATTTAGAATATAATGTTGATTGCATTTCCAAAAATGAAGATCCTTCTACATGAAACAAACCTCCTCTAGTAGATATCCAACTTGGTGGAAGAAGTCTTTTGGCCTCACAATCGACCGGGTCGTTAAATTCGTCAAAATAACTACAAGTCCAATTCGTAGTTTCTCCCGCTCGTGGAAATTCTAATTCTGAAGCTTCGGGATCAGAAGTACCTCTACCACAAAAAGTCCCATCTTCAGGCCAATCAGTGTCAGTAGCTTCAAAAGTCATACTATTGGTACCACAAGTTGGGGGTGGTGGAGGATTTCTCCTAGCCCAACAACTAACCTGTACTCCATCAACATTTCTACAGCTCCAACTTGTTCTACCACCAAGAGAAGGGAACCCCGGACTACTCGGTCTTGCTGACCCCCTACTACAAAAACTTCCGCTTGGCCAAGACGTCCGAGTATAAGGGAATGTTTGTCCATGATGACTACCACAACGAGGTGAGGGAGCTGGTCGAGATGTAGTTGTTGTCCTTCGTGGTGTAGTTGTTGTCCCATTTCCATTGGGTGGAGGTGGACTCCAAGTTGTTGTTGTTGATTGCGCTCGTGTTGTACTTATGGTAAATCGAGGATCTGCTGTTGTAGTCGTTGTTGCTGGTGGATTACCACAACCAGGAGGACAACCGGGAGTATAACATCCACCTTGGCTCATATCACATCTTCTTGTTACACCACCTATAGTTCCACAAGATGTTTGAGCCCAAGTACCATTTGCTTGGCATGTTCTTATTGTAGTATTATTAAGACAATAACTAGTACCAGGAGCTACTTCTAACCCATGGAGTGTACACATATTAGAAGCCTCAACCTTATCAACAAAATTTCTATCACTAGTTCCTGGTAAAGAAATTGCTAAAAAAAAGACTAGAATACCTATAATGAAAAGGAAAAAACCACTAGTTAAATATAAATCAAATCCCTTCGACATTTTAAATAAATAAAATTTTAAATTTATGTCATTATTTTACCCAATCCGTAATCCAAATATATTCTCGTTCATAATCTCGTAAACTAAATTCCAACAGCCTTTCAAGCCTATCTTCCTCCAAAGAAAAAATTACCAATTGAGGTTCTGCTGGATTGTCTATATCAAATTCTTGCATTGCAATATACTCACCATCTGGAGACCAAACTGGCCAATTAGGACCATAAGGGTTATTATCACGATTTGAAGATTCCCAAACCGTATTCAAAAAAGCTTCCCTATCCCAAGAATCCCAACCAAACATCTCCAAAATTATTACCTGAGAATTAAAAACTTCTGTAAAAACAACAAGTTGTCTATCCAAGGAAAAATTAAATCTGAAATTTGTCCAATTAGGTAAATCATTATATAACTCTTCATCCTCTCCCAAACTTTCTTGATATCTTCGTATGTGTTCATCTGTCATAGGGAAAAAGAAATATTCTTCACCAAAATCAAGATTTAAACTGTACAAACCTTCATTTTTCATATAAAAAATACTACTATTATCATAAGAAAAAAGAGGGAAAGCTCCACTAGCAACTCGCTCTGATTCCTTAGATTCTATATCAACTATATAAATACTGTTTCCTTCAGGTTCTGTAGAAATAGCATTCGGTGGTTCTGGAACCCAATATATTATTTTCTCCCCATCAGGAGAAAATCTCGGATTCCGAGGTCGATATTTAGAAAGATCAGTTAATTCAATTACTTCATTTAATCCTACATCTGAAACCATAATCTGAGTCATACCATCAATAGAACCTGAATAAAATCGAACGAAAACCATTCTCTCTCCATCAGGAGAAAAATCCACCATCAAATTTGCCACATCTTCGCTTTCAGTAAAAAGCTCCTCCAATTCTAGAGTTTCTAAATCTAATTTATAAATGTTAGGGAGGTTACCTTCACCTTTTGGAGAGAGGGTTAAATATACTTCGCCTTCCGGTCTTCTAGATTCCTCAATCTCAGGAACTTCAACAACTACCTTATCCTCTCCCTCTACCACTAAATAAAAATAAAGTAATAAGCCTAAAAGTAAAAAAAAGAATAGTGAGAGAAGATACCAAATTCTAGGATTAACCTTCTTCTGAGATTCAACTTCTTCTGTTTTTGGTTGAACTTCCATTTCAATCACTCTACTATAATTTATTTACTCGCTACTTCCAGGAGTAAGATCTCCTCGACCCTGAAAATATACATAATCAAACATAGGGGGAGAAAAATATTCTTCAGGAAGAATAAAATTCTTACCAACATATTGACCCCCACAAGTTGCTCCAACTTCTACTAACAAATGATCTCCGAGATTACAAGAACCACTAGAATTCCAGGATAATTTTGATGACCCTCCCAATGACTTAAAACGAACCTCATCCAAATCATAACTAACCCCCTCTAACTCTTTTATTAAAGAATATGTACCTTCTGATGAAAAAGTTAGCTTCGGCTTTAGATTATAAGATTCCCAATTTTGTTCATCAGTGTAATTATAAAGAAATCCTATCACATCATTAAATTCATAGGCTTTGTAGGAAGCAATACTATCCCCGTCCCTTTCCACATACAACTGAGACATTACAAAACCGCTTGTACTAGAATCTAAATCGTCCATAGAAAATTCCAGCACACAATCGGCTAAATTATCCGCATTACTAAGAAAAACAGAGTAAACATCATCTTTCTCTATCGTTACCCCTTCCTCCGATAAACTAGACAAAGCTAATTCTGTTAAACA
>SLHS01000090.1 GCA_007136035.1 Patescibacteria group bacterium
TGTTCACACTTTTTATGACCATTTTCGGAACTATAATGATTTTTAATGCTAGCGTATATATTGCAGGACAGATTTTTGAAGATCAGGCATATTTTCTAAAGTTGCAATTAATTTGGGTGTTCTTCGGTATAGCACTAGGAACAATCATTTATTTCGTTGATTATCATAAAATAATAAAGCTCATTACACCCCTTCTTTTGATAAATATTCTTCTCTTGGTATTGGTCTTAATTTATGGAGAAGAAATCAACGGAGCTAGAAGATGGTTTGATATTGGAGGAGTTCGAATTCAACCTGCTGAATTTGTTAAACCAATATTAATAATATTCTTAGCTGCTTTACTTGCAAAATTTAACGATATTAAAGCTACTAGTACAATACATGCATACAGAGAAGGGAAAAAGAAAATAATCACTTTTGTCATCGTACTACTTTCAGTTGCTGTTTTAATTATGTTAGAGCCAGATATGGGAACTACAATAGTCATATGCCTCACAGCTATGGCTCTTTTCTTCCTCTCATCAACCAGTGCAATACAAACAATAGGTACTATTATCACAACTATAGTACTTGGTTTGATAGGGACAATAGCAATAGTAATAGAACCATATAGACTTGAAAGAATAAGTACATATTTTCAACTTTTACTACAAGGAGAAGTAGCAGATCCAAGAGGCGCAGGATACCAATTACATCAAATATTAATCGGCATTGGTTCAAGTGGTTTCTGGGGTAAAGGTTTTGGACAATCAAGACAAAGATTTGGATATCTAGTTGAAAACACGGCATTTACAGACTCGACATTTGCTGTAGTTTTAGAAGAATTTGGATTCATAAGTGCAGTAATAGTAGTAGGTCTATGGATATTCTTCCTCTTTAAAGGCTATTACATAGCAAAAAATGCTCCCGATGTGCAAGGCAAATTAATAGCAATTGGTATAACTTTATGGTTAACTCTGCAGGCTATGTTAAACATTGCGGCAAATATAGGTATAATACCCATTACAGGATTACCACTACCGTTTTTCACATATGGTGGTTCCAGTACCATAGTGACATTTGCTGGCATAGCGTTGCTTTTGCAGATAAGTAGATATAGTGATAAAAAATCAAAACCTAGAAAAAATTTTTATGGCAAAATTAGATAAAAAAATAATAATAACAGGGGGTGGATCTGGAGGACATGCACATACAGCTATTTCTTTCGCCCAATATTTAGAAAATCAATTCACAAATACAAATGAGCAACTCCTCTACATCGGAGGGAATCTTGCTATGGAAGGAGAGAGGGGAGGGAAAAGTATCGAGCAAAAGCTTCTAGAAAAAACTGATTTAAATTACAAAATAATAAGGGCGGGAAAATTACAAAGATATTTCAATTTCAGAACAATAGTGCTAATACTTAGAGCCATAGGGGGGCTAATAGATAGCTTAAAAATAATTAAGAAGGAAAAACCAGATTTAATTTTTTCAACAGGGGGATATGTAACCGTACCAGTATGTATAGCTGGATGGATTCTGAAAATCCCCGTATACATACATGAACAAACTACTAGCGTAGGATTAGCAAACAAAATATCTTCAAAATTTGCAAAAAAAATATTCATTACATTTCCAGACTCAAAGAAACATTTTAATAAAAAAGAAGTAATACAAACTGGAAACCTTGTTAAAAAAGAACTTTTCAGAGCTAAAAAAACTGGGGAGACAGCAAAAGTAATAAAAAAAATGAAAGATGAAAAAAAAGAAGCTCCAATTATTTACATCTCTGGGGGGAGTCAAGGTTCACACATTTTAAACACAACCGTTCGAGAAATGATGACCTATTTAGTACAATACTATCAAGTAATATTACAAACAGGGGACAACAAAGTTTTTAATGATTACGATAATATATTAAAAGACAAACAGAAACTTTCGAAGAAGGTTCAAAATCGTTTCCATCCAATCAAATACGTAGATCCGACAGAGATAGGATACATCTACAAGAATTGCGATCTATTTGTTGGGCGTTCAGGAGCAAACACCGTTTATGAATTAGGACTATTTAAAAAACCATGCATATTAATTCCAATACCATGGACAAGAAACAATGAACAATTAACAAATGCTCAACTACTCGAAAAACTTAATCTAGCTAAAATAATTCCTGAAGGAGAATTAACACCTGACAAACTTTTTATAGAAATAAACAAGATATTTAAAGAGAAGAAAAAAATAGATGATGAGAAAATAGAAAAAATATTTACTAAAGACGCTAAAGAAAAAATACTGGATGAAATAGGGCTTTAATCAAAATCAAAGGAATCTTGTCTGTAATTCCAAATTCTTTTTAAGTATTCCATATATTCCTTAGCATTTTTCGGCATTTTGCTTTCGTAATCTTTGGTAAAATTCTCCAAGGTATTCTGTTTTAAATAAAGATAAGGTTTATTTTCTCTTAAATAACCTCCTTTTTTCCTATCTTTGTATAAAAATGCTTTTTTAGGTTCTTCCTCATCTAAACTTAAAACGAAACAAAAACGAGTTTTATCTCTCTCCACCTCTTCTTTCTTTCCTAAGTCCTCTTTAACAGGGACCACCAAAATATCCGTTTGTAAGAAAAATTCATCCCCTGATTTGTAACCAAGTATTTCTTCATTGTTTGGATATTGATATAAATGAAAACACAAATTAGCTCTTGTACCTTTAGGCACCACAGAAATGTTCTTCCTCTCTAATTCCAAAGGCGTAAGAAGCTCCCTACCAGGTCTATCGTAATAAACATAATCCGAAGAATCTTTTTCAAAACCGTTTGGACCTTTTTCTGACATAATTATTTTTCTTCTTCAATTATATCTAAAACTAAACTTCCATCAGCCTTAACTTCCACAACTTCTAATTCACTACCACAAAATGGACATTCAATAATCTCCCCAATTTTGTACTTTTTATCTTCAAGTTCAATATCATTAGCACATTCCAAGCATTTAAAAATCTTCATGTTTTTAGATAAGTAAAAAAATTATTCTATAAGCCAACGCTTCAATTCTATCATATTTTACCTCTCCATAAAAGAATATTTGTGTTAAAATACGCATGTATATAAATTTATGGCAAAAACAAATGTCAAAAAAAATACTCTTACCTCTTTTAATATTTGTTTTAATAGTATTTGGAGCTCTCTATCTACTAGAAGAAAAAGAAGATTCAGAAATAACCCAAGTAGAAGAAACCGTTCAAGAAGAAATTGTTATGGAAAAAGACACGGCAGAATGGGAGATCTTTGCAAACAATGACTTTTCTTACACAGCACAATACCCACAAAATTGGGAAATAGATTCAGATGATTTTGAAAGAGTCTGGTTCTATAACGAAATGGAAGAAATAGCAATACTTTTTGCAAGTGAAACAGCCACACAAACAGGTTTTCCAGAATACGAACTCATAACACAAGAAGAAACCCTTGTAGATGGAAACCCTGCAAATACTTCTTTGCTCTACAGTGAAAACACTAGAGCTATACTTACAGTCTTTGAAAGCGAAAATCATCCTCATTTTCTCATGATGACATATGAATGCACTGACGATTCACGAGATGAAAAAATGATGGAATTTAATGAAGAATTTTTGAGTAGAATAACTTTTCAATAAACTGATATGTCTGGAATTTGGACTTACGCTAATCTACTAAAACCTTTTGTTGAAAAAGATTTTAGACTTTCTTTAAATGAAGGTGGAACTCCTCTTGAAAAAAATGATCAACTTGCAAAAATTCTTGGTTTAGAAACCTTCTTACTCAAAAGGGAAGATTACAACCCCACAGGTTCGCATAAAGATAGAGGATTAGCATTTCAAATATCAGCACATTTACAAGAAGGTCAGAAAGAGTTTGTAATATCATCTTCAGGGAATAGTGGTATTAGCGCAATAAATCTACTCAAAGGCAAGAAAGAAAAACTTCACGTGTTTCTTTCAAAGGATATTTCAGATGAAAAAATTTTTCGTTTAAAAAAAATATTTCCAAATTTAGAAAAAAAAGACTTAGAATTTGAAAACTTTAGTTTTCATTTTACAAAAAAACCATTAAGTAAAGCATTCCTTTTTTCTAAACAAAACAACTTAACATTTTTAAGAGGTTCAACAGACAAATATGGATACGAAGGTTTTAAAACAATTGGCTATGAAATAGAGGGAGAAGACTTTGACAGCATATTTATACCAACATCTAGTGGAACAACAGCAAAAGGAATATATGAAGGCTTAAATCTAAAAAAACCATTTCATATCATACAAACAACAAAGATAAATACCTTTGTAGAAGAATTTGACAAAGAACACAAAAAAAGTCAGTATAGTATTGCAACATCCATCGTCGATAGAGTTGGAAGAAGGAAAAAAGAAATAAAAGAAATTATCGAAAAAACTGGAGGAACAGGATGGGCAATTAGCGATAATGAGATAATAAAAGCTCAAGAAATTCTTGAAAAGGTGGGTATAGAGACGTCAAACGAAAGTGCTTTAACAATAGCTGGAATTAAAAAAGCAACAGAAAAAGGATGGAAAATTAAAAAACCATTATGTATATTTACAGGTACAAAATAAATGGAAGGAATAAATAAACCAATATTTTTTGTTTGCAACGATCCAGAAAGGGCACTAGGGTTAGAGAATATTCTCGAAGATTATCACATAATATGCTCTGATGATAACCCTCTAATTAATATCGCAATTGAAAAAAATATCAACATTTTTTCTTTGGCAAAAGAAGAGAAAAAAGCCAATCCTATATTTCGAAATTCAAATAGGATACTACAAA
>SLHS01000069.1 GCA_007136035.1 Patescibacteria group bacterium
ATTAAAATTCTTTCCAAAGGAACAAAAGGAGATTTGCTAAAAAAGGAAATCAAGGTAATTAAAGATCTGGTCAGAAAAAATATTGCAATAAAGGTAAAAAATATTATCAAAGCAACATACAAAGCATACATAAAAAAGATTTTAATCAAGTTATACTAGCAAATATCTAAGAATTATACTAAAATCAGACACAAATATATATTATCAGAAAAAATATGGAAAGGGGGATTTACCTTTCAAGCATAATAATAATAATTCTCGTATTAATAGGGCTTCTAGTTTCATTCTTTACTGGTATTTTCCTCGTACCACTTGCACCTACACCTAGAAAAATAAGGAAAGAAATTTTGGAAATAATGAATTTGAAAACCACGGATATTCTAGTTGATCTAGGTTCGGGAAATGGAATCTTCCTTATAGAAGCTCATTTAAAATATAATGTAAAAGGTATAGGATACGAAATTTCTCCTCTTGGCATTTTTACTTCAAGAATCTACAAATTTCTAAAAGTTGGCTTTAAAAACGAAATAGCTATAATCGCCAATAATTTTCTTAACCTACCTATACCTACTGCAGATAAAATATACTGCTATTTAAACACAAAAGCCCTAAGAGCATTAAAAGCCAAACTCATAAATGAAGAGATACCATCAGATGTCATAATCTATTCATATAAATATTGTTTTCCTAATGTAAAATATGAAAAGAAGGTAGAATTGAGTAACAATGAATACCTCTTTGTTTACAAGGGAAGTGCTTTTAAAAATTAATTTTTAAACTTAAAAACCATGATTTTAGAACTAAAAGATTTCGTAAAAATTCGAAAAAATATTAAGGGGCAAGTTGTTTTAACATCTGGCGGTTATGACCCCATACATCCAGGACACATTTCATGTATAAATGATAGTGCTAAATTAGGAGACGTTATGGTTGTTGTAGTCAATGGAGATTGGTTTCTAAAGAACAAAAAAGGCAAACCCTTTATGAACCTACAAGATAGGCTTTTCATTGTTGATAATTTAAAGTATGTAACCTTTACAATACCATTTGAGATAGAAAATGATACTACAGTAATCAAAGCGCTGGAAGAAATAAAGCCTGATATTTTTACAAAAGGAGGAGATAGATTTGATGCAAAAACAATCCCAGAATGGGATACATGCGAGAAATACGGCATTAAAATTGTTACTGGTGTAGGTTTGCCAAAAAAATGGCATAGTTCAAAATTAGTTTTAAATGCGAAATAAAATGGAAGTATTAAAAGACGAAAAAAGAATAGAGAATCTCTTAGAAAAAGGTGTTGATGAGATATTCCCTTCAAAAGAAGAACTTAGAAAACTTCTTCTTTCAGGTAAGAAGCTTAAAGTTTACCAAGGCTTTGACCCCACAGGACCCAGCTTACACATAGGTCATGCAGTCGCTATGAGAAAGCTAGAAGATTTTAGAGCATTAGGACATGAAGTTATATTTCTAATTGGAGATTTTACCGCTATGATAGGAGATCCTTCAGATAAAACAGCCGCTAGAAAGAAACTTAGCAAAGAAGAAATTTTGGAAAATCTAAAAAACTACAAAGAACAGGCATCAAAAATCATAGATATAGATAACAAAGAAAACCCAATAAAAGTTCTTTTTAATAGTCAATGGCTAAGTAAGCTAACTTGCGAAGAAATCATAGAATTTAGTTCATACTTTACAGTACAACAAATGATAAAGCGAGATATGTTCCAAAGAAGACTAGAAGAAAAAAAACCAATATATCTAAATGAATTCCTTTATCCATTAATGCAAGGTTATGATTCAGTTAGCATGGAAGTTGACGTTGAAGTTTGTGGCCATGACCAAATTTTTAATGCCCTCGCAGGTCGACATTTATCCCAAGAATTGCTTAAGAAAAACAAATTTGTACTAGCCGGTAAGATGTTTGCTCTAGAAGAAGGGAAAAAAATGGGGAAAACAGAAGGAAATATGATAGAGTTAAATACAAAACCAAATGACATTTTTGGCAAAATAATGTCTTTTCCGGATGAAAAAATAATCGAAGGTTTTGAACTTTTAACAAGCAAAACTCTAGATGAAGTTAGAAACTACAAAGAAATTTTAGAAAAGAATGATACAAACCCAATGGAAATTAAAAAAGAACTTGCATTTACAATAACTAAAGAACTTAGCTCTCGACAAGAAGCCGAAAAAGCAAAAAAGTATTTTGAAGATGTTTTTCAAAAAAAAGATTTACAAACAGATTTAGACGATTTCAAAACCAAACAAGAGGAAATAAATATATTAACACTTCTCAGTGAAACAAAAATAGCACAAAGCAAAGGAGAAGCAAGAAGACTAGTAGAACAAAACGCTGTTAGTATAGATGGGGAAAAAATCAAAGATTCAAACTATATGTTAAAATTGAATAACTCTGTCGTACTAAGGGCAGGTAAAAAAATAATTAAAATTACAAAAGGTAGATAAATGTCAAAAAAGAAGAAAATATTCAAAGAAAGATTCTACAAATTCATGAGCATATTCATAATTATATTGATGTTAGGAGGTGTGCTAATTCCTGCCATAATTGTAATAATTGATGTAATTGCAGGACAATAAAAGATGCTTGATGAAAGTGTAGAAATAATACCCCTCATTGGTCCAAAACAAAAAAAATATTTGGAACAACTAGATATTTTTACTGTTCAGGATTTGCTTTTCCACATACCATACAAATACAAAGATACTTCAAATATAATACCCATAGAACAATTGAAAGAAGAAAGAGAGGGAACGATACTCGCTGAAGTAATATCAATAAAAAATACATGGACAAGATATAGGAAGGTAATAACAAAGGCTGTTGTAGTAGATGAAACAGACAAGATAAATATCATCTGGTTTAATCAAAGCTTTTTAACAAAAAATATAAGGCCTGGGGAAACATTCCTCTTTGAAGGCAAACTCTCAAAAAAAAATAACGATTTTTCCAATCCAGCATATGAAAAATTTTCTACAAATCAGACTCATTTAGGAAAAATCACTCCTTTCTATCCAGAAACAGCTGGAATAACTTCCAAATGGTTAAGATCTAGAATAAATTGGCTAAAACCCTACATAGACAAAATCCTTGAAGACAGAATTCCAAATGAAATTCTTAAAAAGTACAAACTAATAGATTTAAAAAAAGCTATCAAAGAAATACATTTCGCAAAAGATTTTGAAGGTATAGAAACGGCAAGAAAAAGACTTGCATTTGACGAAATGTTGAACATTTCAATACAGATAGAAGAAAGAAAAAGAAGAAGACAAAAAAAGAAAGTTTACAAGGTTAAAAAGCATGACAAAGAAATAAAGAAATTCATTTCATCTTTAAGTTTTAATTTAACAAAAGATCAAAAAAAAGCTAATGAAGAAATCCTCAAAGACATGCAAAAAACAAAACCTATGAACAGGCTTCTAAACGGAGATGTTGGTAGTGGAAAAACAATAGTAGCTGGGATATCTGCTTACAATACCTGGCTCTCTGGCTATTCAACAGTCATTATGGTACCAACAACAATATTAGCAAAACAACATTACAAAACTTTTTGCGATCTTTTTGAAGATTTAAACTTAAAGGTACAGCTTAGAATTTCAAAAAAAGAAATAGAAAATTCTAAGCAACCACAAATAATAATAGGGACACATGCTCTCTTGTTTAATACGCAATTACCTGAAAATACAGCCCTTGTTATTGTAGACGAACAGCACAGATTTGGTGTTAATCAAAGAGAAAAAATCACCAGTAGTAAGGCACACTATTTAACAATGACGGCTACACCAATACCTAGAACACTAACAAGTATAATATATGGGGATATGGATATTTCATTAATTATCGAAAAACCCAAAAACAGAATTCCAATAGAAACTAGATTCATAACTTTAGAAAAAAGAGAAGAATGTTACAGTGCAATAGCGAGAAAAATTAAAAACTCAAAATTTACAGAGCAAGCTTTCATAATCTTTCCACTCATAGATGAATCCGAGAAAATAGATGCAAAAGCTGCCACAGCAGAATATGAAAAAATTTCTAAAACATGGTTTAAGGAAATTAAGACGAATCTTTTACATGGAAAGATAAAGGAAAATGAAAAAAACAAAATATTAAAAGATTTTAAGGACAAAAAAATAAATGCTCTTTTTGCAACATCTGTAATTGAGGTCGGAGTAGATTTCCCAGATGCTACAATGATGGTGGTGGAAAGTGCTGAGAGATTTGGACTAGCACAACTACATCAATTTAGAGGTAGGATAGGAAGAGGGGACAAACAATCTTACTGCTTTGTTCTTGCTAATAATTTAACTGAAAGTTCTAAAAGAAGACTTAAATATTTTTCAAGAAATAATTCCGGTTTCGATGTCGCAGAATATGATTTAAAATCAAGAGGTCCGGGAGAAGTATATGGGCTAAAACAAACAGGTATACCAATACTGAAAGTTGCAGATATAACAAACTTCAACTTACTAAATACAACCAGATCAGTAGCAAAATATTTAGATAAAAAAGGACTATCGAAAGAAGTTAAAAATAATTTGTTCTATTAAATAGAAAATGAAGAAGCTAATAGTTGTGCTAGACAATGTAAGATCTGCATTCAATGTTGGTAGTATTTTTCGTACTGCGGATGCTGCTGGAAATGTAGAAATATATTTATGTGGAATAACTCCAACTCCA
>SLHS01000004.1 GCA_007136035.1 Patescibacteria group bacterium
AAATTCTCTTTCTTTATACAATAGTTCACTAAATTATATCCCAGATATAACAAAATTAACTACCAAAAACGCTATGGCTGCAACTATTAAACCTACAATAGCATAGGTTATTCCCTTCGTTGCTTTTTGTATTTTTTGTTCATCACCACTAGCAGTTATATACAAATACGCACTAAAAATCAAAACTGCTGCCGCTATAACACCAGCCAAACCAATTATCCAAACGAAAACATTCTCAAGCCAACCAGTAAAATCAGCACTAACACCAACATCACCACTACCTATCTGCCCTAGAACAACATCAGTCTTTAACAAATTTTTCATTTTTTAAACATTAAAAATTATTTAAAAAAATAACTAAGGCATTGGCGTATCTGCTATAACAAAATTAACAATTAAAAACGCTACAGCTGCAATAATCAAGCCAATAATAGCATTCGTTATCATTTTCTGCCCCTTAGCAATGTTTTCTGGCTCACCACTAGAAGTAATGAGCGTATATGCACCAAAAATTATAAAACCTGCTGCCGCTAAACCAGCCAAACCAATAACAGCCTCTAAAATAAGTTGTATATAATTAACTTCATCACCCGGATTCAAAGCACTAGAGACACCTTCAGGTAACTCTATACCTGCAAAACTATGAAGAACTAAGTTTTTCATTAAACTAACCATTCTCTTGTAAAAATAAATTTAATTAACATTAATTACCAACATTAAGCTCTAAAGCCTGATCCAAAACAACCAAAATAATAACACTCAAACCAATAATAATCGCCCCTATCACTGCATTTGTCGCAACCTCTCTGGCGTCATTCAGTTTTTCCGGGTTTCCTGCACTAGTAATCATAACAAAAGCAGAATAGCCTAGAAGAACAAACGTAAAAAAAACTCCTAAAGGAACTGCCAAATTTAAAACTGCTTGTACAAGCCCCGCAAAAGCACCTTCACCTTCACCAAAATCACCCCCTGTAATTGCACCTAATCTCCCCTCCAAAGAATCCTGGGAATAAACTTTGTTCACAAAAAGAAAAATATTCAAAAATACAAAAAATAAATAATTCATTTCATCTACACATTAATTAAAAACATCTTCACAAATACTTCTGTAATCACAAAACCTACAACCAAAATAATCAGGCTTTGCTTTAAACTCACACCTCCCTATTGACTCAGCCACATCCACTATCTTCTTCTTAACCTCATCTATCTTTTTTTCATCAACCTCTGTTTCCATTTTAATCCCTTCATCTAAAAACATCAAGCTCGCTTTCACTTTCTTAACTTCCATAGCCTCTTTCGCAAAAATACCATATATTACAAGCTGAATATCGTTATCTACCTCCTTCTGCTCTCTAGCCTTACCCGTTTTGTAATCTATTAACTCAACAACACCATCCTCTAAACTATCAATCCTGTCAACCGCCCCAGAAACAACAATATCCTCAACTTTAAATTTAAATCTTTGTTCAAGGTCCAAAATCTTTTCATTACCAGTATAAATTTTCTCAAAAAATTTCTTTAACACCTCATAACCCTTTTTCTTCTTTTTTTCTTCATGATCCTTGCTTTCAAAACCCTCAGATCTCCAATGTTTTTCATAAAGCCTGTACAAATCATCCAAATTTGGTTTTTCTAGAAAACCTTCAAAACCTTCATTCGCACCCTTTACCAATTTGTAAAAATCCTTCAGAGTTAAGTGAATAACGCTACCAAAAGTAGCATTGTGTGTTAAAGGGACAGGAATTTTTAAAACATATTTGTATCTATATTTCTTTGGACAAGCCTCATAATCATTTATTTCAGAATAGCTAATTCTCTTGCCAAAGTCTTTTGGCAAAGAAGCAGAATCTATTTCATCGTCAATACTACAAATATTTTTTGCAAAACTAAATTGCTTTCTCTCAACAGAATCTAATTCTTCAGTAATATCTCTTGATAGTAGCTCATTAAGAAAAATACTTGGTTTGTTTTTTCTGCTTCTTGCTTCACCGTAGTATTGAGCTGCACTCAAAAAAAGTTTGTCCATAGCACGAGTAGCACCAACATAAAAAAGCCTCCTCTCCTCTTGAATGTTTGATTTCTCGCCTTCATCATCTGGTAATTTTTCCTTAACAAGATCTTCTGGAACAGCCAGAGTTTCAGACATATTTCTTGCAGGAAAACGACCTTTTACTAAACTGGGCATAAATACAATTGGAAACTCCAAACCCTTTGCTCCATGAACAGTATATACATTAACCGCATCATATTCGGCAAAGACATCATCATCTATTGAAGGAGTTTCTCCAATATCAACACTGTATTCCAAATAGTCAAGATATTCGAAAATATTAGTCCCTTTATTCTCTTGTTCAAACTTTTTTATCAACTCAAAAAACTTTGAAATATTTTGCAATTTAAAATTATTCTCTGCCGTATCATCACTCTCCAAACTTTTTAAATACCCACTATCACAAAGAAAATCATAGAGAATTTGGCTTGTAGCTCTACCCTCTTTTACTTTTTTAAAAGACTTTTCTAAAATATCCACCAATTGTTTAAAAGATTGCAAACCTTCTTTGCTAAAACTCTTTTTTGCAAAATTCTCCCTTCTTCCATTTAAAACAGATTTCAAAAATTTAAACGAAGGAACTTTTTCACGCCTAGCATTACCAAAAACCTCAATAAAATCACTTGTTTTTAAATTCCAAATCTCCATTTGCAAAAGATTAAAAACATTCAAATCGTCTTTGTAATCACAAACGACCTTAAGAAAAGAAATTAAATATTTCACTTCAGGGCGAGAATACAATGTTTTTTTGCCAGAAAATTTGTAAGGAATTCCGTAAAAACGAAGAACAGGAACAATATCATCGGCATGAGAGTTCGCTCTAACTAATATCGCAATATCAGAAAATTTGTAATTTCCACCAGAAGAAGAAAGTAATGAAGCCTGTCCTTTTGAGTCATATTTTTGAACATCACTCTCACACTTACCCATAAGGTTAAGAATTTCCTTTGCAATTGAATCTGCCTCTTCATTTACATCACTTGAGAAAATCAAATTCACAGCATTCTTAGTAGGTTCTCTAGTCGCAAAAAGCCTTTTTCCAATACCCTCAGTTTCTTCCAAACGATATGGATTGTTGTTTTTAATGAGTCCGTAAGCACAATCCAAAATTTCTTGGTTGGAGCGATAGTTTTGAGTTAAAACAACCCTCTCTAAATCTGGATACACTTCTTTAAATTGTAAAATATTTGAAATAGCTGCACCACGAAATTTGTAAATAGCTTGATCATCATCACCTACTACAGTAATATTTGCTTTTTTCCTTTCATTTAAACTTGCTTTACCATAATCCTTACCTAGCATTAGGATATTAACAAGAACATTTTGTGAATAATTGGTGTCTTGATATTCATCCACTAGAACATATTTGAATTTTTCTTGATATTTTTTCAAAATATGAGGCTTTTCTCTAAAAAGTTTCAAAGTATTCGCAATTAAATCACCAAATGACATCCTTGCCTCTTTCTCTTTAAGCTCTGTCCATACTTTGTAGGTATCAGCCAGCTCTTTCATTTCAATATACTCTTCCTTTTCCAACTCTCCCTTTTTTTTCTCTATGTATTTTGCAAATTCTTTAAACCCAACATCTTCGTCTTGAAGACGAGAGTAAAATTTTAAAATTTCGCTAACAAATTTAGCAGGTGCATTTAGTGGACGAAGTGTTTCCAACGGAAATTTAAAAATATTTCTTTTAAAAAAAGCATAGGATTCAGCTTCAGTCATTAGTTTGTAACTGGGATCCATACCAAGAAAAAAACCTTCTTGTCTTAAAATTTTGTCACAAAAAGAATGAAATGTTGAGATAGAAATTTCTTCATACCCTAGAGGCATTTCAACATCAATACGCTCAATCATTTCGTTTGCAGCTTTTTCCATAAATGTTAAAGCTAGTATTCCAGAAGGTTTTGCTAGCTTTTTTTTCAAAAGATACAAAATTCTTCCTGTAACAACCGCTGTTTTTCCAGTACCAGCTCCAGCTATTATTAGAAGAGGACCACTCTTGTGCTCTACCGCTTTTTTTTGCTGTTCATTGAATTTAACTGACATTTTGCGTATGGTGATTTTATATATATTCTCTGTAAAAAGCTAACTATCGGTTCCGCAAAGAATATCACAACTTTGTGAAAAAAGCTCCTTGAAGAATAATTTTTTATTCTTTCTTTTCTTTTGTCTTTCTTCGCGTCAATAGTATCAGCCTCTATTAGTATTCTAGTCAAAACAGACAACCTTTTTCCAGAAAAAAGAATGTAAAGAAAATTATTGTGCACTCGAATTGCATTAAGAACCATCTTCAACCTTTTTTCAGAAACCAAATCCTTCAATTCTTTTTCAACTATTTGAGCAGATCTAATTCCTTCTAAAAACTCATTTAACAAAACTTTTTTTTCAAAAAGAGCCTTGTAACAATCATGCCACCAAGCACAAAGAAGGATTAAATTTTCATCAATTTCAGAATCAATCTCCCAACCATTTTTCTTTAAAGATTCGAAAACTTCTAGAGAATATGTTGCAACATTTTCTCCATGTCTGTAATCATGGGTTGAATCTTTAGAATTTTTCATCCACTCCTTGCCCTTTTGAATTGCTTTTTTCTC